>NZ_JAEQDD010000030.1:0-58136 GCF_020737885.1 Microcoleus sp. PH2017_34_RAT_O_A
ATTCCTGTAGTTTTAGGACTGTGGACTAAAATTACTAACGTAGATGTCTAACATTGACTACTTTTGGGTAGCTTTGTCCATGTTTTTACGAGCGGTTTCGCCTTCACTTTCAAAAGTGACACGGTTCATTACAGTTTTGAAGATGGGTTGAGTAGTCACGATCTTTGGCTCACTACTAGAAAAATTTCCATACCTCAATAGTAGAGAAAAGCCCCAGTAAGCTGAAGCCCGATTCTTGCGCTGTTTTGTTGAAATCTTGCTCTTTCGACAAGGTTGGAGGATCTCACCTACACCTTGAGAAACAATCCCCGAAAATTGTTCTTAACGAACTCTTGAATCATCATAGGCGTTGCTCTCATCCGCGCTAATGCGAAAACTCCGATCGTGGCACTAAACAACACATCGACTCCGGCTGAAATAGAAATTGGCGGCGGTAGTTGCCCATCTAGCCGAGCTAGTTCTAAATGTTTGTGAAAAAAGTCTTTGATAAAAATTACGTCTAGATCGATCGCTTGTTGAAGTTCGGGAGTGGGAATTTCGGCAGACATCAACAGATTCACCAAAAAGCAACCGCGCCCCATCCCTTTGGTAGACGCAATTTCGATCGCATTATGGAAATAATTGGCGATCGCGTTAACGCCACTTTTATCCGTCTCAAACGCCAGTTTAAACTTTTGCTCGTACCGCTCGAAAGCCGCATAAAATAACACTTCCTTCGAGCCAAAGGCATTAAATAAACTGCCCCGCTTGACTCCCAGCAGTTGCGCCAACTCATCCAAAGATGTCGCACTATAGCCATGCTCCCAGAAATAATCGCAGAGTTGTTCTATGACAGCATCGGTATCGAACGATCGAGGGCGCGGCATGGTTATCGGTAGTTAGCTAAAAATTATCGATGTTTATTCTTGACGGGTTCGACAAAAACCTGTATTCTTGTCTATATCGACAAAAACTATTGTTTCATCAGTATAGCCCATCCGCAAGGGTTTAAGCCTGAGCAATTGTCGATCGAGTAATTATGCAAACAAATCGCAGGAGACAACCATGCCCAGACTTGCACCCAAACCCATTGCCGAACTCGCCACATATGATGAAATGTTCGGGCAACTGGAGGAATTTTTCGGATTTCTGCCTAATGACTATCTGACGATGGGACATAAGCCTGCGGTGATGAAGGCAGTAGTCGAACTAACTGGCGCAGTGCTGCTGACAGCGGGAAAAACCTCGATGACGCTCAGATTGCTCGTGATGTATGTTTCATCCCGTGCGGCTGGTTGTATGTACTGTACGGCGCATTGTGCGGGGCTAGCTCTCAAATATGGGTTGTCGATGGACAAAGTTCAAAATATTCGCGATTACCAGACTCATCCCAGTTTCTCGGCTGCCGAACGCGCGGCGTTGACAGTTGCTGATAAGGCTAATAAAATGCCCAATGCAGTCACGGATGAGGATTTTGGAGAATTGGGTAAATACTTTGAGGATGAAGCGATCGCGGAGATTGTCAGTCTGATTGCGATGATGTCTTTTTACAATAAATGGAATGATACACTGGCAACAACTTTAGAAAAACCACCGCTGGATCTGGCGGCGAGTTCTTTGTCTTGGTGGAATGCTGGCAAACATATTGAGAGCTAGGAAGTCTGTTGCGTTGAAACGAAATAAAAGTCCAAATGTTTTAAATTTGAATTCGATCGAGGGTCGGCTGTTGGGTTACGTGTAGGGACAGCAGCCTAAAGGTTATCTGTTAGCATTCAGCAAAATCTAGACAGCCGTTTTTCCCTCCGTGCCATACCAACGCACAGCGAGTTTGTAGAGGTGGTCGAGTGTCCCAGACAACTCTTTTCCGCGTTCAGTCAAGCTGTAGGTAACTTGAGGTGGAATTGTAGATTCATGGTGACGATGAACTACTTCAATCGATTCCAGTAATCGCAATCTTTCGGTAAGCACCTTCGTTGAGATGCCATCAACTTTACGCCTCAGTTCACCAAAGCGTAATTCGCCGTTTGTGTCGAGAATCCACAAAATGTAGAGTGTCCATGGCTATCTGCTGCCGCTCAACTTTAACGTTATAATCGAAATCTTCATCGCTGCTATTGCTCCCGCAAAGCATACCCGACACCCCGCGCGGTATGAATCAATCTTGGCTCGTTGTTTTGCTCCAACTTCGTGCGGAGATAGCGAACGTAAACCTCGATAATATTTGAGTCGCCCAGAAAATCAAATCCCCAGACATTTTCGATAATTAACTCTCTAGTAAATACTTGGCGAGGATGACTCAATAGGTATTGTAATAACTCAAATTCTTTGGCAGTTAAATTGATCGATCTGCTACCGCGATGGACTTCGCGAGTCCGTCGATTTAAACTTAAATCTTCAAATTGCAACAGATCTTCGTCGGTTTTTTGGGTGCGTCGCAGATGAGAACGGATGCGCGCGAGTAGTTCTTCAATACTAAACGGTTTGACTACATAATCATCGGCTCCCGCATCCAAACCCGTCACGCGATCGCCGACTTCATCTTTAGCTGTCAGTAAAATTACGGGGATAGATATACCAGTCGATCGCAGTCGCCGACAGAGTTCCACGCCTGTAAGTCCTGGCAACATCCAATCCAAAATCGCTAGATCCGGTGCCGCCTCCCGCGCCAAACTCAGTCCCGCCATCCCATCGTGTGCCACACTGACGCGATAACCCTCACTATCTAATTCCAGTTCGATAAATCGGGCGAGTTTAATTTCATCTTCAACCAAGAGGATATGTGCTGTCATTTTGATTTTTGATTTTTCATTGTGGATTGATTTTTCGTTGGATAGCGATCGCTTGGAATTTAAGGATACTCCCCTACAGTACATTGACGTTGACATAGCAACAAGCCAAACCAATCTTGTGGATCTGTCCAAAATTGTAAAGGTTTAAAAGCATGAGCCGATAAATTATCTACTAATGTTGGTAAATGAAACTTGCGAGATATTTCGGTGTGAATCGTTTCTCCAGCCTCGAACTTAACTCGATAGTTTAGGTTTGCAAAAGCTATAGTTTGAGTTACCAAACTGCGGAGATGCATTTCAAGCTGATGTTGCTCCCGATTGTAGAATGCTAAATGCTCGAATCGATCGAGTGCAAAATCACCTCCAAAGCGATGATTGAGATGGCGGAGGATATTGAGGTTAAATTCAGCCGTCACACCTTGAGCATCATTATACGCAGCTTCAATCGTCTCGATCGATTTTTGTAAATCTACGCCTAAGAGGAAAAATTCTCCAGGCTGGAGTGCCTGTTGAATTTGGGTCAGGAAACTGCTACGCTCTCGATCGGTTAGATTCCCTAGCGTACTACCCAGGAAAATCACCATGCGGTTCCCCAGTTCTGCTGGTGGCAATTGAGCCAGAGCTTGCTCGTAAGTCCCCGCCAAGCCGCACAGTTTTAAGTTGGGGTAGCGTTCCAACAATGCTAGAGCCGTACTCTTGAGAATGCCAGCACTGACATCGATCGGATAATAGTGCAATCGATCCTGCGATGGTATTAAAATTAATCCACCGAAAACGGGGATGCTCGATCGATTCACTCCCGATCTGATTGACGTTCATCTGGTGAGGGGCTAGGGGATAAAGTTAGGTGATCGCGGAGCTAAATTTGCCTCGATAATAACTACGATCCCCGATCGATCTGAAACACTCCTGAAGAGAAAATGAGAATTTGTTGAGAAACGCGGCGATCGAAACCCAGCGCGATTTAGTCTGTAGAGACTCGATCGCACTCGAGCGACCTAAATTACCTTCGACAATTCCAACTCACGCTTGCGGTCGTTTATGTAATTGATTGTTATAGCATAATTAATACATTAACTATTTGGCTTAATCACCAATACCTCGATCGAATGCCTAGTTCATCGTCCAATGCTAATTTTCTCCAGCAATGGAAATATGCTCTCGCTCCTCACAACTTGGGGCATCAACTGAAACTGGCATCTCAACTGATGTACAGAGATTTTCTAGAGCGGCTCGAACCTTACGATCTGACTCCATTTCACTATCTAGTTCTGTGCTGTCTATGGGAAGAAGATGGGATTACTACAACAGGTATTGCTGACAGACTCAAACAGCTAGGCGCAACACTAACCGGAGTCGTCGATCGCATGGAAGAGCGCAACCTAGTTTACCGAGAACGAAACTCAGCAGATCGCCGTGTCGTCCGCATCTGGCTGACGGAAGAAGGCAAAAGACTCATGTATATTCTGCCACCGCTTGGTGCAGATACCGTTAAAAAGGCAACTGCAAATATTTCCGAAGCAGAGCAGGAAATCGTTCTCAAGCTCCTCGATCGAATCATTCAGAACTTTTCTTAGCGATCCCAGCCTGATGATGTTGACTTTTGGACAATTACTTAATATATTAACTATCAATATATTAAGCAATCGATCCGCATGACTAAAAGCATTGCTGTCTTGCGGTTGTGCTGTTCTCGATCGAAGTACCTTGGAGGAAAAATGCCAAAATTGAGTATCCGTCAGAGAAACTGGCTGCTATCAGCGCATATTGGTTTTGCTGCGCTCTGGACGGGAAGCGTCTTGAGTATGCTGCTACTGTCGCTTAGAAACACAACATCAGTTAATGCCGACGTACTGAATGCTCTAGATTCAGCAATTAATCTTCTAGATGACTGGATTGTCATTCCTTCAGCGATTGGTTCCGTCATCACAGCAACATTTCTGTGCTGGATGACAAATTATGGATTTATCAAGTTCTATTGGGTAATTACTAAGTGGATACTAACGACTGGTTTGGTTGTATTTGGCACATTCTGGCTATTTCCGTGGGGGAATACTGCTGAAAAATTGTCAGGGCAGGAGGGATTACAAGCCCTGAATAATTTGGTTTATAATTTCGATGCCAAAGGTGTATTAATTGGAACTTTCGTTCAAGTTATTTCTTTGGTTGTGATTATTGCGATCTCAGTTCTCAAACCTTGGGGAAGAAGACTAGATAAAGCGAAGAGTCAAGTCAGTGCAGATTAGTAGAGCAGTTACGGCAGCAGCGTCGGACTAGATGGTGGGTACTTTCCACCATCTAGGTTTGGGGTAATTAAACAGGTAAAATGTTTGACATAATTCGTCAACGAGGCTTATAAAATACCAACCCTACAAAACTATCTAATTTACTTCAGCATCACTCTTCTTATGAGTTTTGCTGCTGTTTCCAATCATCTGTCAGGAGTCCTGCAAATCCCCAATCTTCTTCTGCAATCTCCTGAATGACGATGTGTATATGTTCTGGATTTTTGCCAAGAATCCGAACGAGAGAATCAGTTACTTCTTTAACAAGTTGAGCTTTTTGTGTCCTTGTAGAACCTGTGGTAATCTGAATATTAATGTATGGCATATTAATTTTTGCTACACCCTAAACGTGGGGATTAACTTTGTACAATGTTAGGAAAAAACAAAGTAGGTTAGGCACCAATCGCAATCTATATTACTGGTAATTGAGTACCTTTATCATCCCACTTAAATAACGATCGATTCACTACCTGCTTCGATTTCCAGCACCGATTCCCCTACTCGATCTTCATCCCCATATTCCCCCAACTGTTGAATTAACTTCGCTACCAATCCCGTCCATCCCGTCTGGTGACTGGCTCCAATTCCCGCGCCATTATCGCCGTGGAAATATTCATAAAACAACACCAAATCGCGCCAATGCGGGTCGTTTTGAAACTTCTGGGTACCCCCATAAACTGGGCGTTGTCCCGCTGGGTTACGGAGGAAAATCTGGGTGAGTCGCTGGGATAGTTCGGTAGCGACTTCCCACAGAGTCAACATTTGCCCCGAACCTGTCGGACATTCAACTTTGAAATCATCGCCGAGATAGCGATGGAACTTTTGCAGCGATTCAATTAAAAGAAAGTTCACTGGAAACCAAACGGGGCCGCGCCAGTTGGAATTGCCACCAAATAAACCACTGGTAGACTCGGCTGGCTCGTAATCGACGCGAAACTCGGTACCGTTGGTATAGAAGCAATAGGGATGTTCGGCATGATAGCGAGAAACTGCCCGAATTCCGTAATCGCTGAAAAATTCTGATTCGTCGAGCATCTTTTGTAAAATGCGTTGGAGTTTGTCTTTAGAAACGATCGCCAGTAATCGGCGCGCGCCTTTACCTTTGGTTTCCATGCAAGCTACATTACGGCGTAAATCGTGCCGATTTTTGATGAACCATTCCAATCGCTTTTTGAAATTGGGTAATTGCTGTAATGTTTCTGGTTCTAATATTTCTACCGCAAATAGAGGAATTAAGCCGACTAGCGATCGCACTTTCATTTCAATTTGGCGATCGTCGGGAAAATGCAACACGTCGTAATAGAAGCCATCTTCCTCATTCCATAAGGAATCTTCCATTTCCCCAATGTGATTCATCGCATCGGCAATATAGAGATAATGTTCAAAAAATTTGGTAGCAATATCTTCATAAACTGGATTAGTTTTTGCCAATTCTAGCGCGATTTTTAACATATTCAAACAATACATCCCCATCCAACTAGTACCGTCAGATTGGTCGATATATCCGCCCGTCGGTAGTGGCGCACTGCGATCGAATACGCCGATATTATCTAAGCCCAAAAATCCGCCTTGAAAGACATTATTACCCTCGGCATCCTTGCGATTTACCCACCAGGTAAAATTGAGCATCAACTTTTGGAAAACGCGCTCTAGAAACTGGCGATCGGATTTCCCATATAGCTTCTGTTCGATCTTAATATTTTTGAGCGAGGATAGCTTTTTCTCGTTCGAGTTCTTGTTGTGTTACAGCCCTTTGCCGTTCTGCAAGCATCTGGTTGATGGCGTCGGAACCAGTCTGTAGCAAGGCAATTGACTTAGACCTGTAATTGGTGGCAGTTTCTTCTGGTTCTGGTTCGGGAAGCCATAAGTTTAAATCTAATACAGTTTCTTGGGAGTTGACAGCAGTGTAATACTGTCGGATTTTTTGATGCCGTGCCGGCGAGAATTTGATGCCACGTTCGATGCCCAAGTCGGCAACGGCTGCGGCATAGCTGTCTTGAAGTTTGCTCAAGCTACTTCTTGTTCCTCCAAACTCCGTACTCCTGTAGCTGAGTTTTCCCTCATTGTTGATAGGTACCCAGAGACAGTGGATGTGGGGAGTGGCTTCATCGAGGTGCAGGGCGGTTTGAAGAATGTTACTCCCTACGTGTTCTTCGAGCCAGTTAGTTGAAGCTTCTGTCCATAGAACCAGTTGCTTTTGCTGCCAGTACCCATAGTCTTCCGGGCAAGAGGGTCTGAAGTAGCTGGGGGAAGCCCCCAGGAGGATGTCTGCGGCAATGACTTCATCTTTTCGGACTTTTTGAGAGCCAATTTTTGCCCGTGCTAGTTTTACGACTTCTTCAGGCGAAGTCTGGCCTTGCAAGATTTCAACAGTCCTGTTTGGGTCAGCATTGGGTACGGCTTTGGTTCGGCTATTATGTCTGGCCGCTGTTCTCAAACATTCGATCGATTTAAGTTTTCCAACTCTCAAAATGGCTTGTGGTGTACGAAACATGGCGGTGTCCTCGCCTTCCAAGTTTTGCTCGCTTTCTTATGCTTTTGACTTATGCTTTTGAGACTCTGTGGTTAAATAATTGCCAAGAAGTCGATCGTAACTTGGGCTAATTTCTGTGTCACTAAATCTATCCAAGTCGGGTCATTTTGTGGATGGGGGCGAGTTCACGGGAGAAGTCCCTTAAAGTCGATCGTAACGGGCATCACTGGTATAGCCCTTTTCTGTTCGATGAGGTACCCTTGGGGATTGGGCATAGGGCATCCATAGATCGGTTTGTACCCCGCGCGTGGCTTGAGAACCGCTATACTCCTAACTCATAGCAGCAAAAATAACTGCACTATCCAACAGCAAGCTGAACAATTGCATCAGTTATGATCTGCAAATTAGGCTTTTTGAGATAGGTTTTTCGATTCTGCGCTTTTGTCAAAAAAACAGGTATTTCGATACCCCCAAGTATTCGGTGACTGAAATGGTAAAAAACGGCGCAATGCGGAGTAAGTAAAGACGCGCAATATTTGCTTCCATGCCCCCCTGTAGTATTTGCCTGAATCTCGGTTTTTGGCAATGCCTACCTGCTATTCTATGCAATTTTTGATGGTCTGAAAACACCTGTATTCCTTGTGCTATATGAATATTTGGGTGTGTGGATTAAAATGGATCTAAGTGTAACGTTCATAGACAAAAGTACAACGTTCGCGGACAAAAATGAGATGAAAGTGTACGAAAATAGATGAACTGCGAACGAGTGTTGTAACGTCAAGTTTAGTGTAGTTTTAGTATTGGTAAATCTAGTTTGGTAGCAGTTTGGTAGTGTTCGATCGTAGTAAACCCGAATTTGGTTGCTGCTACGAATCGGTATCATTAAGCACATTTTCTTTTTAATATTGTGCAAATTGTCGATCGAAAAACCGTAGTTTCTTGTGGTACCCAGTGATTCCATTATTTTGAAGCAAGCAGCTTTTCAAGTTCGCTAGCGGCTAAACGTTGCTCTCTCACCCGACTAACTCAAATAGCGTCAGTCAAGCTGAGTAAGGCATAAAGTTTTGGATCGTTCTTGGCAGCTTGGGGGACTGAACGGTACAGAGGCGCGATCGCCTGTCCTCTCACGATACCCTCAGGGTCGGGCCAGATATAAACCTCAGATGGTGAGACAAACCAGCTTGCTTTGCAAAGGTTCAGCAGAATGTGCTGTTGGCAGTCCCCGCGAGAGGGAACCTGGTTGGGCGTAGAATACGTAGCGCAGCCCGTGAACTAGGAATTCCAACACCGCTTGCTTCAAAATTTTTCGCCCTTGAGCCATACCCGCAATGTCTAGAAATGTAATTGAATAATAATGACGATCGAATAATCGCTGTCGGTGGGAGAGTTCGCCGTTGGTGGACTCTCCCACCGACAGCGATTATCATTCTGGAACCTAGTATTGTCGTAGAAAACTCGGTTTCTGGACGGCGAGGCGTAAGTTTTAGTAAATTTTTGTAACAAATTGTCGCGTCAGCGCATAAAATCTCGATCGACACCCTGATAGATATACAGGGAACTCGTTTTCTATGCAAACAAGCAATGCCAACCCAACCATCGACTCTGAGGTGCAAGTGAAAAAATTAAAAAAAATGTTTGAACAAACTTCCTCTTGCGGGTTTGTTCAAAGTTGTCTGTCGCTGACTGCTTTTACTTTATTGGGATTTACCGCAGTTGAACCAGTCAGCGCCGCCAGTATCCATACAGGTTTTGCCTCCTATGCCATTACAGACCTCGGCCCCGGCAACACTTACAGTATCAACAATCTCGGACAAGTGGTAATGGGTAAAAATGGTGTGGGTTGGATTTGGGAAAACGGTCAATTGACTGAAGTTACCGACAGCACTTGGGCTTACCAAATCAACACTTCCGGTCAAGTTGTGGGCCGCTATCTCAGCGAAAATTGGACGGATAATGCCTATTTGTGGGAAAACGGTCAAAGGACAGACCTCGGTTATTTTGGCGGCATTAGTAGTAGCGCTAGTGACATCAATGATGCTGGGCAAATAGTTGGTAAGTTTAACATTGCCCAAGATAAATTTAACCCCTTTTTATGGCAAAACGGTACAATGACCGATCTCGGTACTCTTGGTTTCAATGGTGGGGCTATGAGTATCAATAACAAAGGGCAAGTAGTTGGTTATTCCGGTCTTGTTTTCGGGATAACTCATGCTTTCCTGTGGGAAAACGGCAGGATGAGGGACTTGGGAACTCTGGACGGACACAACGACAGTATTGCTTACGATATCAACGATTTGGGACAGGCGATCGGCCATTCAGCAGATAAGAACACTCAGCAAAGTAAACCTGTTATCTGGTCAAACGGTAAACTTACAGAACTCAAAACTCTCGGTGGCAATGTCAATTACGGGGTTGCAATTAATAATAAAGGACAAGCAGTCGGTTTTGGTAACACAAGTGTCAATGGCAGCCTCAGTCACGGTTTAATCTGGGAAGACGGGGAAATGGCTAACCTTAACAGTTTGATTCCTGCTGATTCTGGGTGGTTTTTACAGCAAATCAGCGGCATTAACGATCGCGGTCAAATTGTCGGTCAAGGGATTAACAGCAAGACTGGTGCAAATCATGCTTTTCTGCTCGATCCCATCAGCGGTAGTTCTCAGCGCAATCCTGTATTACCCGATCGTTTTGAGGATGGTTGGCATATTTTTAATAATGTAGCAAATCGCCTGTGGTTTGACCCGCCAACCTCGGCGGGTTTTGCGTTCAAAATCGGCGAGGATATTGTTGGGTCAAGTCCGATCGCATTTAATCCCAAGCCAACCGAACCATCGCTATTTACGAAAATTCTCAGTTTGCCCAGCGGTATTGATGCTGACGAACTTTTTTCTATCGCAGTTGGCGGTCAAGAAATCGGTAAATTCAAGCCTAATGAAATAGTGGATTTTGTGGCTTTGCTCGGTTACGGCGTATCGGAGTTTAGCGTACTCGGTATCGATGCACCAATCGAGCCGACTAACCCTCTAGCATTCCCAATAAAATTAGAATCAAATCGGGATAAGTTCTCGTTTAAAATGCGGGCGATCGATGGTGCTGAACCTGTTCCCGAACCTTCAGAAATTGGAGGGATAGTAACTGCGGCTGCAATTTTCGGCGGCTTGTTATGGAAACGCAAACGCAGCGATCGAAAAGTGCAAGTCAAGTAATCTTTTGCGGGGGCGATCGATTATATTTAATTAAGCTGTTTTACATTTAAATCGATCGGGCTATCTCGGCAAGGCTTGCGGTTTCAGCACTCAAAAATCCCAGTTTAAATGCGAAACAGCTTAGGGTTTGCTGAATAATCGATCGCCCGCAAAGAACAAGTGCGATTTCTGGTATCCCCTTGACAACTGCCATACAGGCTTAACTTATTACCCATGGGTAGAGGCTGTGGGTACGGTGGCAGTTGCGGTTTGGCAAGGTTGAGGGTGCGCCACAACAACGAAACTTCGCCGTGTGGGGGGCGGTTCGGCAAGGTTGAGGGCGCGCCACAACAACGAAACTTCGCCGTGTGGGGGTAAGTTCCGGTTCGAGAATGTTTTGGCGAGATCCCTTGCTGACCCCACTTCTCCCGGCTCCATTCTCCAATTTATAAAGTTTTATGAAGATTAGGCAGCGTTCTGCATAAAACTAACGCCTGCTTCCAGATAGATAAGTAACGGCCGATTTTTGAGGGTGACGGGAACTCTACCTTTAACCCTCGCTGGCTGTGGGACTCGTGCATCAACAACAGAAACTGGGTTTTTTGCCCTGCGTGCGATCGCTAGAAATTGCCAGGATTGTTTTATAAAATGCCACTAAAAATTCTGTCTTACCAGTTGACAAATTGCAAATTACCAGCGTTCGATCGAACTTATACAAAACAGGAGTAAAAACTCAAATGGTTTGTCAAATCTTCATAAAGCCTTCATCAAGTCTTTATCAAAATATCGATTGACAGGAGAGAAAAAATGCCTAATAATATAGTTCGTCAAAAATATTTTCATGATTCATCCATTAAAGCCTCATATTATCATTCTGAGTGAGGCAAAGCATCTTAAACGACAGTTTAAGTATTAAAAATTCGCCATACCTGTATTTATTTCCGGGTCGTTGTTTTTTGATAAACCTAAGTTGATTAAGGAAAGGGGTGTATAAAATGTCCAATATTCAAATCGGTAGCCTCAACGATAACTATTTCTCGATCGGTTCTACGGATAACACCGATCCTAAAGATAGCTATTTTTTCAGTCTTCCCAGGATGGGTAGCGCCCGCATCTCCGCGATCGGTGTTAGTGGCGATATCAATATGGAACTGCGCGACAAAGAAGGGAAGGTAATCAAAAGTATTTCAACTAGCGACGTAAAAGCTGGAATTATTAACATCGATAATTTAGGGGCGGCGGATTATATTTTAAATATTTCTCCTGTTTCCGGCTACACAAATTATCAAGTCAGTTTAACTGCCGATGGTAGAATCGATCCGTTAAGCGGTTTGGGGGTTGATGCGGGATTTTTTGTCTCGCAAAAAAGTGAAGTAGGCTTCGATTTTCTCAACGATGGCGGCAGATATCAAGGGGAAATAGCTATTTTTAGTCTCGATGGTATGGAGCGATTTGCTTCAGATTATAAGGAATTTATGAAGGAAGCTGCCAGACGATCGCTGAGTAATTCTGTATTGGGTCATATCACGATTTCTGAATCCGTAGAGGGGGGAAATCCTCTATTTCGGGGCACTTTGGGAGAAGAAAATTATAATAATGAGCCGTATAAGGGCGTGAAGACATTCGCCACAATTCCCGGAAAGGCTTATGCTGTAATGTTGGTGCCAAATGGTAAGGTGCAAGAGATTTTTGACAATCCGGATCTTGGTGGAGATAAGCGCCCGCTGTTTTCGTTATCTAGTCTCAACCCAAATGATGCTTGGTTGTACGGTCAAATAGCGGACGTTGATGGTGGTGGCTTGGTATTTTCCCTAGAGGATCAGCGGGTTGATACGGGTTCGGATGGCGATTATCAGGATGTTATTTTTAAGTTGACAGGTGCGATCGGCAAAGCGGTATCGTTGAAAGAAGTAATTAATCCTGCTAAGGATTGGACTACTTCTGAGGGCGGGAAGAAATTTATCGATTTTCTCAAATCTAATCCCACAATAAATACGCCGCCGAAAAACTTACAGTTCGATTTAAAAGCCATTTATAAAATTGGTGAAACGATTGAGTTAACAAGTGGAAAAGTGGTCGATGGTAATGGGGCGATCGACCTAGACAGAATAAAATTATCATTGCGAAAAGCAGGCGATGAGTGGACTAATTTAGCAGATGCAACGAATTTTACAGCCGGCAGTCAGGGGTTGGCAACTTTTAGTTATTCTTTACCTGCTTTAGGGGCGGGGAATTATGAATTAAGGGCGATCGCCTATGACAAAGCAGGCGCTACCAGCGAGACGGTACTCAAAAGCTTTAGTGTCAAAGAAGCTACAGTTACGCCAACTCCGACACCGCCAACTCCGACACCTACGCCGCCAACTCCGACACCGCCAACAAATACAGCTCCTAAAAACTTGCAATTTGATGTTTTACCTGCTTACAAAGTGGGAGAACAAATCAGCTTTACAGGCGGTAAAGTTTACGACGCCGACGGTGTTGATAACCTGGAAAAAGTAGAGTTTTCTAGAAAGAAGGAAGGCGGAGAATGGATGAAGGTTATTAATGCTGAAAATTTCATCGCTGACAGTCAAGGCTGGGGAACTTTTAGCTATTATTTGTCGGATTTAAGTGCAGGGGAGTATGAGGTAAAGGCGATCGCCTATGACAAAGCAGGCGCTACCAGCGAGACGGTACTCAAAAGCTTTAGTGTCAAAGAAGCTACGGTTACGCCAACTCCGACACCGACACCGCCAACCCCGACACCTACGCCGCCAACTCCGACACCGCCAACAAATACAGCTCCTAAAAACTTGCAATTTGATGTTTTACCTGCTTACACAGTGGGAGAAACAATCAGCTTTACAGGCGGTAAAGTTTACGACGCCGACGGTGTTGATAACCTGGAAAAAGTAGAATTTTCTAGAAAGAAGGAAGGCGGAGAATGGCTCAAGGTTATTAATGCTGAAAATTTCATCGCTGATAGTCAAGGCTGGGGAACTTTTAGCTATTATTTGTCGGATTTAAGTGCAGGTGAGTATGAGGTAAAGGCGATCGCCTATGACAAAGCAGGCGCTACCAGCGAGACGGTACTCAAAAGCTTTATTGTCAAAGAAGCTACGGTTACGCCAACTCCGACACCTACACCGCCAACTCCTACACCGCCAACTCCAACTCCGGTTAACCGATCGCCAGAAAACTTGCAATTTAGCCTGCCAAATATTGCTAAACCCAATGAGGCAATTCCGCTAACAAATGGCAAAATTTTTGATGCTAATGGAGCTGATAATTTAGCCAAAGTAGATTTTTGGTTGCAGAAAGATGGGGGAGAATGGACGGATATTAATGATGTTACTACTTTTACTCCCGATAGTTCCGACAATCGTTGGGCAACTTTTAATTACACGTTGAGTGGGTTATCGGCGGGTAGATATCGCTTGAGGGCGATCGGCTACGACAAATCTGGTGCAGCTAGCAATGAAACGAGCAGCACTTTATTAGTCAATAGTGCGCCGGGGGATTTACAATTTAGAACTTTACCTCTCTATACCAAGGGTGAAAAAATTAGCTTTAGTGGCGCTAAGGTTTTTGATACAGAAGGAGTCAGCGATATTGCTAAAGTCGATTTCTGGTTTCAAAAAGAAGGCGGTGAGAAAATTGAAATCGCTAATGATGTTACTGAATTTACCACTGACAGTGATGGGTTCGGCCGATTTAACTTTAGTGATAATTTGAGCAGTTTAGCACCGGGGCGCTATCAATTATCGGCGATCGCCTATGATAAAGCAGGTGGTGCTAGCCCGGTTGCGAGTCAAAAGTTTGCGCTGATTAGCGATCCGGGTGAAGATGGGTTGTCTGATGAAGTCAGATTGGCGATCGTTGGTGCTGCAAATATCGACAGTTATCCGCCAGAAGCTTTAGCAGAAACAAAGGAATGGGTTGTATGGCTGACACCCGGACAGTCTTCCCAAGAATTAGCAGCTAGAATTGGGGCGATCGATCGGGGAGATACCGGCCACATTCCCAACACTTTTATCTGGGAATTTCCACAGGGAAGAAATCCGAAAGAGGTGGAGGCTCAGCTAGCAACAATCGGAGGAGTAGAATATGCTTACCCGCAGGTTCCTGTCAAATTAAATTTGTTGTACGAGCCGAAGGAAACTTTATACAAAGACCAGTGGAATTTAAAAAACGCGAATCTCCCCGCAGCTTGGGATGTAATTAATCCTGCAACTTCTCAAACAGTGCGGGGAAGGGGTACGACTATTGCAATTGTGGATGATGGCTTGGAATACAAGCACCCAGATTTAGCAAGCCGGTACAACCCTAATTTGAGTTGGGATTTTACTGATAAAGATAGCGATCCATCGCCAACATCCACAAAGGGCTTTACAGCCAATCTTTCACAACCAAAAGTAAATGGTTGGAATAGTATTAACTTCTCTCTTCCTGTAAATTTGACAGGGATGGTAAAAGATATTCAGGCTACCTTCGATTTCAGTCAATCTCTACCACCTAATTTACCAAAAATTGAAGAGTTGCAAGTGTCTCTCTACAGTCCTGACAAATCTGCGTTCAGCCTTTTCTATCGACGCCCTATTTCTCCTGCAAGATGGTGGTGGCCCGGTCTGGACGATCTGAAGTTTTCGCAAAAAGTTCCGCTAAAATTGACTGGAAGTAGCTCTCAAAGTTTCAATCTAAATCAAGGTCAATTTTATGGGAGTTATGCGGGCGGGAATTGGCAATTAGAAATTAAGAATCCCAACCCCGATGAGTATGATGCAGACGAAATGCGCCAGCTTAGCCAAGAACTTTTGAAACGCTGGACATTACAAATTAACACTGCTAACCCTCACGGAACTGCGGTTGCAGGAATTGCAGCAGCCAGTGAAAACAGTAAAGGGATTATGGGTGTAGCTCCTGAATCGAAATTAGCAGGGCTGCGACTATTTGGTAATACAGAGCCACTAAATTACGAGGCTGACCCTTTAGGAAAACAGATTGCTGATGCTTTATTCGATCCTCAGACACAACCGGGACAATCTAATCGCAATCAGTCGATCGATATTTTTAATAACAGTTGGGGTCCTGAATACATGAGGCGGCAACCTTTAGCTCTGCAAGCCTTGCAAACAGGAGTTACCAAAGGTCGAAATGGGTTGGGAAATACCTATGTATTTGCGGGTGGGAATGAAGGGAACTTTAACGGGAATGTCAATTATAATAGTTTTGGTAGTTCCCGTAATGCGATAGCGGTAGGTGCAATCGATCGAGCAGGAAATCACACCACTTACAGTACACCCGGCTCGGCAATTTTCATTTCAGCATCCTCCGACAATAACGATCCTAATAACGCACAAGGGATTACCACAACAGATATTTTTGAAAATGGCTCTGGTGGCTATGATGACGATTTTGGAGGAACTTCTGGGGCCGCGCCTGTGATTTCTGGAGCGATCGCTTTGATGCTGGAAGCTAATCCTAAACTAACTGTGCGTGATGAGCAACATATTTTAGCCAAGACGGCTCAGAAAAATGACCTCAATGGCAAAGATAGCGAAGGGAAACCCAAATGGGAGCAGAATAAAGCAGGATTTTGGGTGAGTTACGAACAAGGCTTTGGTGCGATTGATGCCGCCGCTGCGGTTAAAGCTGCGGTTAATTGGACACCTGTAGGAAAGCAAGTTTTAGTGACTTCTGACTTGGAGAATGTGATGAAAGCGATTCCTGATGGTAGTGTAGCAGGAATAGAAGCTAAGACTACAATTACCAAGAATATTATTATCGAAACAGCAGAAGTAATTCTTGCTGCTGAGCATCCCGAGTGGCGTGACTTTACAGTGAAACTAATTTCATCAGATGGCACTGAATCAGTATTGGCAAATACCATGCCTGATATCCCAAAATCAAACACTAGCGATAGATTATCGCCAGATTCAAAAGAGTGGAAATTTATTTCAGTCCGACACTGGGGTGAGTTATCAAAAGGTGAATGGAAGTTGCAAGTTATTGATAAAAGTGGCAACGAATTGAAAGGTAATTGGAATAGTTGGAAGCTCAATCTTTACGGATTGGAACTAGACGAGTCACCCAATGTTGTTACCAATACCAAAGACAGCGGGCCAGGAAGTTTGCGAGAAGTTTTAAATTGGGCTAATAGCAATCCGGGCAAGGATACAGTTATATTCAAAGTTCCTCCTACAGATCCTGGTTACAACACCAGCAACAACGCTTTTACCATTCGGCCGCTATCGCCACTGCCGCGGATTACCGATTCAGTGATTATTGATGGAACCAGTCAGCCGGGATATTCAACTCGACCAGTAATAGAATTAGATGGCAGTAATGTACCAGTGGATGGTTTGTATATCACTGCTGGCAACAGTACGGTTAGAGGATTAACAATTAACCGTTTTGGTGTTGATGCTATCAGATTGCGTGATAATGGCGGCAACATCATTGAAGGAAATTTCATCGGTACTGATGTAACTGGTACTCAAGATTTAGGTAACGGCTATAGTGGCATATCAGTTTGGTCTTCTAATAATATTATTGGCGGTCAAACGGTTAAAGCCCGAAACGTCATTTCTGGTAACGATAGCCTTGGCATTTACATTGAGGGAGCAAATGCTAGCAATAACCTCATTCAAGGCAACTATATCGGTAGCGATCTCACGGGTACTCAAAAATTGGGAAATACAAATGGTGGTATTGTTATTTTGGGTGCCTCTAACAACACTATTGGTGGGACAGCAGTTGGGGTATCAAACTTGATATTCGGTAACGGTAAAAACGGTGTCTATCTTAGAGGTGATGGCTCAACTGGCAATGCTATTCTATCTAATTCTATTTCTGGGAGCGATCGCTTAGGAATCGATCTGGGAGATAATGGATTGACCGTGAATGATTTAGGAGATAGCGATACAGGTTTTAACAACTTCCAGAATTTTCCTGAGCTGACTTCTGCTATCTCTAGCAATGGGAATACGGCTATTAAAGGTAAGATAAATAGCACTCCCAATACTACATTCAGAGTAGAGTTTTTCTCTAACAAGGTTTTAGATGACTCTGGTTTAGGTGGTGGTGGCTATGGAGAAGGAGAGAAGTTCCTTGGATTCCAAAATGTAACGACTGATAGCAGTGGTAATGCGGCTGTCGCCATTAATTTACCGTTGGCTGTTCCCATCGGTCAATTTATTACTGCTACTGCTACTGACGCAAATAATAACACTTCGGAGTTTTCTCAAGGAATTGCGATCGCAGCTAATCCAGCATCCACAGAACTATTTACCGACATTAATGCTACTTTGGAAGGAGTTTTCTACAGTTCGGCAGCTTGGGGAGATTACGATAACGATAGCGATCTAGATATTTTGGTGACAGGCACAAACGGTCCGAATTCTGTAGCCAAAGTTTACCGAAACGATAGCGGCAACTTTACAGATGTTAATGCTGCTTTGAGTGGAGTTAAGAATAGTTCGATTGATTGGGGAGATTATGACAGAGATGGCGATCTCGATATTCTGCTAACAGGTTTGGATAATGCCTCAAACCCAGTCTCGAAAGTTTATCGGAACGATGGCGGTAATTTTACGGATGTCAGTGCTAACTTGCAAGGAGTTTGGAATAGTTCAGCAAATTGGGGAGATTACGATAATGATGGCGATCTCGATATACTTCTGACAGGTGGTGCCATTATTTCTGGTTCCTCGGTTAAGATTGCGAAGGTCTACCGTAATGACAGCGGTAGTTTTACAGATACAGCCGCAAATTTACAGGGAGTTTGGCAGGGTTCAACAGATTGGGGTGACTACGACAAAGATGGAGATCTCGATATTCTCATAACTGGTAATTCTGATGGTTCAGTTTCAGCAGATATCTCTAAGATTTATCGCAACGATAATGGCAGTTTCACAGATATAGGTGCGCCATTAACGGGCGTTTTTTCGGGTGATGCAGCTTGGGGAGACTATGACAATGACGGCGATCTAGATGTACTTTTGACTGGTTTAACGCCGAGCAATTCATCTCCGGTTGCTAAGATTTATCGCAATGATGCTGGCAGTTTCACGGAGATTCAAGCGGGCTTGCAGGGAGCTTATTATAGCTCTGTAGATTGGGGAGATTACGATAATGACGGGGACTTAGATATTCTTTTGACAGGTGCTTCGCCATCCAGAATCTCAAAACTCTACCGCAATGATGGCGGCAGGTTTACCGATATTAGTACCAACTTACAAGGAGTTTTTGGCAGTTCAGTAAGTTGGGGAGACTATGACAACGATCGCGACTTGGATCTGCTTTTAGCTGGCAATCGCTTGGGTTCTCCCTCTGCTAGTACCAAAGTTTACAGAAACAACCTTTTAACTGTAAATAGTGTTCCGGTAACACCTGCTGGACTGATCTCTTCAGTTAATGGCAATTCTGTCAGCCTAAACTGGAGTCCTGCTACTGATGCTGAAACACCGCAAGCAGGTTTGACTTATAACCTGCGAGTAGGAACAACTCCTGGAGATTCAGATATTATGTCTCCGATGGCTAATAGCAATGGAACCCGTAAAGTAGTTCAAATGGGCAATGTCAATCAAAACACAAATTGGACGATGAAAAATCTTAAACCAGGTACTTATTACTGGAGCGTACAAGCAATTGATACTGCTTTTGCAGGTTCGACATTTGCTACGGAAGGGAGGTTTACAGTTTTAGGTGTAGGTGCAATTGGAAATATAAGCACTACAGTTACACCTATTTCTTAATAATATCCGTAGTTAGATCTGTAGGTTGGGTTGAACGAAGAGAACCCTCCGCTAAACGCTCCGCCCAACATCAACTAGAAGAAGGTGTTGGGCGAAGCGGAGGGCTCATTCTTAAACCCAACCTACTTATGTGAGCGTAGTCGAAGGGTCGAAATGCCTACTTCGACTACGCTCAGTGACCAAAGCACCTTAGCGACTGCTATATCTTCGGCTCTTTGTGTTGTAAGATAACTAGGACTTGCATATAAATACTAAAAAAACCTAGTTTTTTATGAGTATTCAAGGTCGGGAGTGCCTTATTTTTGTAAAAAAAATCGGTTTCTGCCTCCAGGACTAATCATCTTAATATTTTCATCGATCGCCCGTTTTTATATCCTGCATCCCCCGTGAAAAATAAAACAAAATTAAAAATATTCTGTATTCTTTTTTACATTTGTGGTTTTCCCACTTTGGCAACTGCCCAAATTGTCCGGGATGACACTTTACCGCTCAACTCCACCGTCACCCAAAACGATAACACCTTCACCATTGAAGGCGGCACAGCAGCGGGTCGCAACCTGTTCCATAGCTTTCAGGAATTTTCCGTCCCCACTGGTGGCACAGCATTTTTCAACAACGCTGATACGATTCAAAATATTTTCACTCGCGTCACTGGCGGGTCAATTTCTAACATTGATGGCATCCTCCAAACCAACGGTAGCGCTAACCTATTTCTCCTCAACCCCAACGGCATTATTTTTGGCCCGAATGCCAGCCTGAATATCGGTGGCTCGTTTCTAGGCACTACAGCCGATCGCATCAACTTCGCTGACGGCACATCATTCAGTGCTACCAATCCCCAAACAACTCCTCTGCTAACTATCAGCATTCCGACTAGCTTGCAATTTGGTCCGAATCCCGGTCAAATTGTCGATCGCTCTGTAGCCGTTTCTGCTGTTGAAGACAGTGGCGAAGGAAATCAGAACCCCGTAGGTTTAGAAGTTTCACTCGGTCAAACTTTAGCGCTAGTGGGCGGCGACATAGCGCTTCCAGGTGGACTTTTGACAGCATCGGGAGGCCGAATCGAACTTGGCAGTGTCGGTGCTAACAGTTTAGTTGGCCTGACTTTCAATGACTCAGGTTTCGCTTTGGGATATGCAGGTGTCCGGGACTTCCAAGATATTGAATTGTCACAGGGTGCTGTTGTAAGTGCTAGCGGTGAAGGTGGCGGTACTATTCAAGTACAGGGGCGGCGGGTGGTACTGACGGAGGACTCAGGAATTCTTTCTCAGACTCGCGGCAGCCAAGACGGGGGTACGGTTTCGATTCAAGCAACACAGTTGATCGCTGAAGGTGGTGGTTATGTAGATACGACTACCTACGGGGCTGGCAGAGGTGGGAATTTATCCGTCACAGCGACAGATTCCATAGAATTGAGTGGCACTAATGCTGATGGCAATGGGCCCAGTGGCTTATTTGCTCAAGTTGATGTTGAAGAGGGGCAAACTTTACCGGCAACAGGAAATGCCGGAGATTTAACGATCGCCACCGGTCGATTAATTTTACGAGATGGGGCACAGGTAGGCTCAACTACTTTTTCAGAGGGTTCCGGGGGAAGGTTAACTGTCACTGCTTCCGAGTCTATAGAAGTGACTGGGCGATCGGCAGATGGTCAATTTTTTAGCGTTTTGGCAACTCAAACTGAGCCTGGTTCTTCTGGCAATTCACAAGATTTGACCATTTCCACCAGAGAGTTGATTTTGCGAGATGGAGGTGAAATTTCATCTTCCACCAATGGTACGGGGAATGCAGGCAATATACTCATTCAAGCGTCCGGGCAGATTGTTAAAGATCGGTCTGGAATATCGGCTTTCAGTTCAGGTAGTGGGCGCGGTGGCAATATCAGCATTGAAACAGGGCGCTTAATTGCTCAAAATGGCGGTCAGGTATTAGCAACAACTCAAGGTAGCGGGCAAGCAGGGACTTTAACTATAAATGCCACAGAATATGTTGAACTCACTGGAACGGCTACAGACGGCTCTCCCAGTGGCTTGTTCACCCAGTCCACAGGGAGAGCAATGGACTCTAATGCTGGCAATGCAGATAACCTAACCGTAACAACGAGGCGCTTAACTGTTCGGGATGGAGCTGCAATATCAGCAGATACTTTCGCAGGTGGAAAGGGAGGTTCTCTTACAGTCAATGCCTCGGAGTCTATTGAAGTGACTGGAACTTCCGGCATCGTTCCAGAGATCGTACCAGGAAGAGCTTCTCCCTTAGTCAGGATAGTCAGGGCTGATGGGCGCTTGCCCAGCCGTTTGACAGCAGCGACAACGGACACCGGAGAAGCAGGGAGTGTAACGATTAATACGGGACTGCTGAGGGTACGGGATGGGGCAAGTGTTGCTGTAGATGGGAGCAGGGGTACGGGCTCTGCCGGCAACCTGAAGGTAACAGCCAGCAACATCCGACTAGACAGAGGAACCATTACGGCAGAAACTAGATCCGGTGACTTCGGCAATATCAACCTCCAAGCGTCCAACTACTTACTGATGCGCGACAACAGCAACATTACCGTTACCGCCACCGGCGATGCTAGGGGCGGCAATATCAACATCAATACCAGAGCCTTAATTGCCGGTATCAACAGCGACATCACCGCCAATGCCGTCAACCGCGAAGCCGGCCGCGTCGAAATTACAGCCCCAGAAGGCATTTTCGGAGCCCGATCGCGCCGCCTCACAGATCCCGCCTCCAATCTCACCAGCGACATCACCGCTACCTCCCTGGCCGGCCCGCAACTCGACGGCGAGATACTCCTCAACACCCCTGAAGCAGACCCCACCCAAGGCGTGGCTAAGCTACCAGAGACGATCGCCAATCCCGACGCGATCGCCCAAATTTGTCCCAATCAACGGAAGCCGGGAGAAGACAGAACCTTTACCAGAACCGGGCGCGGGTTGCCTGCCAATCCAGGGGAAACCCTCAGCGGCGGCTCTGCAACCGTCGGTTTAGCTGACGCCGTACCGCCTGTCGAAGGGCGATCGAGAACTGCCGCACCCCAGCAAGCGGTTCGCCCCGCTTCTCGCCCCATCCAGGCAGCCCGAGGTTTGGCGGTTAACAGCAAAGGAGAAGTCATCTTCACTGCTTATCCTGCTGCGGTGCCGCTGCAAAGTCCCGTTATTCCCCACCCAGCCTGCGATGTTCAATAACAGAAACCGGAACAGGGGCGATCGCTGGCTGCCGTTGAGTGCGGGCTTGTTAGCAAGCAGCTTGGCGGCTTGGCCGCTGAAAGCGGAAACTCTTCTGCTGCAACCAGCAGGAGACTTGAATGCGGGCGGCCCAGACTTGACGGTTCAAGTTCCCAATCCCGCAGAACCTCTAGAACCGCAAACCACTCCTTCCCGGCAAAACCCGCAAAACCTGCCACCTACAGAGCCCTCTCCCACGCTGGAAGAAAGAAAGACTGAACCCGATTCCGATACCGGTGAAGCTTACGAATGTTCTATCCCAGTGCCGCCAGCAGATCGTCGATCGCCCGCAACTCCAACGGCAACTCCAACGCCGGAAGATAGCAAAACTGATGAGGCGATCGAGGCAATCTCGATCGCTAATTTTCGCTTCGTTGGCAATACTGTTTTTAGTCAGGAAACTCTCGATCGAGAAATTACCCGACAATTTTTAGAATTAGACAGCACTACTAATCGATTTCGAGAAGGACAAATTACTTTCGCTCAATTGCAGCAAGTAATTTCTGAAGTCACTAAGTTTTACAACCAAAGAGGATATATTAACTCTTTTGCCTACATTCCTACTACCAGCGAAGAACCAAATCAAAGATTGCAAAATAGGGGCGTTCCTGGAGAAGTTATTATTAAAATTGTCGAAGGCGGATTAGAATCAATTCGAGTCAGGAGGCGGACGGGAAGGCAACGCCTCAACCTCGATTATGTATGCAGCCGTTTGGCGATCGCATCGCAACCTTTACAAGTTTCTCGCCTGCTAGATGCTCTGCGATTGCTCGAACTCGATCCATTAATTAAAAAGATTACCGCTGAATTGATACCCGGTTCGCAGGTACACAGAAGCAGTTTAGAAGTTAAATTCGAGGAGGAACAAACTTTTAGTGTCGAAGTAGCGATCGATAACCGCCGAGCTCCAAGCGTCGGTACTGTCCGCCGCCAAGTGCAACTGAACGAAGCAAATTTATTGGGCCGGGGAGATGATTTGAGCCTTGCTTACACGAATACCGACGGCAGCAATGCTTTCGATTTAAGTTATACATTGCCCTTAAATCCGAATAACGGTACGATTAAGGTAGCAGCAGGAACAACTGCAAATCGCGTCGTCGAACCGCCTTTTGAAGATGTCGATCTCAGAGCAGCGGCGCGATATTTAGATATTACGATGCGCCAACCTTTATTGAGGACTCCCAGACAAGAATTTGCCGTCGGTTTGACTGCAACTCGGCGGGAAAGTGGCACTTCAATTTTAGGCGAAGATTTCCCCCTCTCTCCGGGAGCCGATGAAAAAGGGCGATCGCGCATTTCGGCCCTGCGATTCTTTCAGGATTGGACGGTGCGAAGTAATGAAGAATTATTAGCGTTTCGATCGCAATTTAGCTTAGGATTGAGTGCTTTTAATGCTACTGTTAACAGTGAAGCTCCTGACAGCAGATTTTTGGCATGGCGGGGACAGGCGCAGTGGGTTCGCCGTTTGGCAAGAGACACTTTTGTCTTTGCCAGCAGCGACTTGCAATTAGCAAATAGAGCGCTTTTACCTCTGGAGCAATTTGGTCTTGGAGGTTTCAATAGCGTGAGAGGCTACCGGCAGGATCTACTTTTGGGCGATAACGGAATTTCCGCATCAGCCGAGTTGCGATTTCCGATTGTTGGTAGGTCCGATCGAGGGTTAGGAGTCGTTCAAATTGCTCCTTTTATTGATGCAGGCACGGTGTGGAACAGCTCCCGTAGAGAGGATTTTGACCCTCAAACTTTGGTATCTGTGGGGGCGGGACTGCGGTGGGAAATGAGCGATCGACTTGCAGCAAGTTTTTACTGGGGCATTCCTTTAGTTGACGTGAATTCGAGGCAGAGGACATGGCAAGAAAAAGGGTTACATTTTTCAGTGCGATCGAAGTTTTCTTTTTGAAACTTGCGCGCCAAATTACAAGAAAAAATTTCAGGTTATTTGTTCTCCTATTTTTAACAGTATTGTTCTCTTTTTTAGCAACAAATGTCCGAGCTAACCAAATATTTAATGGGGAAGTAGGAAAAACAGAAATTACTCAACAAGATCGTGCAAGGACGATACAAGATCGTGTAGGAATGATACAAGTTCCTGTAGGGTTGAGTGCTACTGCCCTCCAGCAGCGAGAGGGAAGTGAATCGGAAAAGTTAGCGAGGGAACGCTATGCGGCGGGAGAATTTGAGGAAGCAGCAAAATATTGGCAGCAAGCTGCGGCGGCTTTTGAAGTTAAGGGAGATTGGTTAAATCAAGCGATCGCCCTCAGCAATCTTTCGTTAACTTACCAACAGTTTGGACGCTGGCAAGAGGCAGAAAAAGCAATAGAAAAAAGTTTGAGTTTGTTGCCGCAGGAATCAAGAGCAAATTCGCCAGCAGAATTAAGGGCGATCGCTCAGACTCTTGATATCAAAGGCAACGGGCTATCGGCTCGGGGGCAAGTCAATATTGCTTTAAAAAGTTGGCAGCAAACTGCTAGTATTTATGTTAAATTAAAGGATGAGTTCGGGTGGAAGCGCAGTTTAATTTCTCAAGTCAAAGCCATGCAAGAGTTAGGGCTTTACGAACAGGCCTGTCAAACATTAATACCCGCGATCGAGGTGGATAACAAAGGAAAATTTGCCCTGCCCGATCGAACTTGCTCGCAGTTAACCGACAGCAAAAGTTTAGATCGATTACAAGGGCTTTTACAAAAACAATTAAATCCAAATTTTAAAAGCATCCAATTAACAGGAAGTCGCCTACTCGGCGATGTTTTGAGGCAGCTTGGATTTTTAGACAATTCACAGAAGTTTTTGGCAGCAGTCGATCGAGCCATTACTCAAGAAAAATCTCCTCAAGAAAAAGCTTTGGTTTGGCTGAGTTTAGGCAATACTTACGAAGCTTTGGGGAATAGAAATCGATTTCTAGCTGAGTCTGGAGACAACAATTATATAAATTATTACTCAACTGCTTTAGATTACTATCGAAGAGCGATCGAGGTTGCTGGAACTTCCTTTATTAAAATCCAGGCAAGGTTAGATTTATTCAGCCTTTTAGTAGATCCAAAAATTGGGAATAAGATAAATCTCCGAGAAGCAGAAGAGTTGCGGTTGGCAATTTTATCTCAGTTGAGTCAGCTACCGCCGAGCCGCCATAAAATATATGGTGAAGTTAGCTTGATGAATAGCTTAGCTAACCTGAAAAATGAAGAATTAAAAGCTGCAAATAACCCACCTAATTTCAGGGCTGAAAAGTCAGAATCACTCTCTAACTACTGTTTGCCCGATTCCTTAACTGTTTCTGAAAGCTTGTCTCAAAATACTCAAGATTTATCTTGGAGAGAAATTGTAAATCTGGGAGCCCAAGCTGTCAAATTAGGTAAGGATTTAGGCGATTTAAGGGCAACAGCCTATGCTTTGGGTAATTTGGGCGGAATTTACGAACAGAAACAGCAATGGTTAGAGGCCCAACAATGTACGGAACAAGCTTTACTTTTGTCGCAAAATGTTCAGCTAAATTCGCCGGATCTTGCCTATCAGTGGCAGTGGCAATTGGGGCGGATTCGTCGGGATGGGAAAGAGAGAGATATTAAAGGTGCGATCGCGGCTTATACGGCTGCATTTAATACTTTACAGTCGGTACGCAACGATTTGCTGCCGATCGGTCGGGACGGACAGTTCGATTTTCGCGATCGGGTAGAACCAGTGTATCGCGAATTGGTAGATTTGTTGTTGCGGCGCGAGGAACCGAGTCAGGAGAATTTGAAGCAAGCCCGAAATGTCATTGAAGCCCTTCAGGTAGCTGAATTGGATAACTTTTTTAGAGATGCTTGTCTTCAGGTTAAAACTAAACAAATTGATGGGCTCGATCGAACAGCGGCAGTGATTTATCCAATTATTTTAGAAGATAGGTTAGAAATTATTGTCTCCCTACCCGATCGACTATTGCACCATCGCCCATCCGATACACCTCGCAGAAAAGTTGAGACTCTTCTGAAAAACTTGCAAGGCGAATTGAGCGAAGCAGATGCACCTGCTGAAGTTACAAAAATTTCTAAAATAATTTATGGGTGGTTAATTAAACCTTTTAATAAATATCTCGAACAATACCCTGAGTTAAGAACATTAGTATTCGTCCTAGATAGCAGCTTCCGCAATATTCCAATGAGCGTCTTATCTCATTATGATGAAGTTACTAAAAAAGAAATTTATCTAATCGAAAAATATGCTATTGCCCTAGCACCAGGGTTGCAACTCATCAGTCCTCATTCTTGGCAACCAGAAAGGTTGAAAATTTTAATTGCAGGCTTGAGTGAAGAACGGATTTTTCCTGGGAGAAAAGCTTTCCCCGCTCTTAAATATGTAGATCGGGAGTTAGGAAATATCAAACAAGAGGTTTCTAACAGCGAAAAACCGCTGATTAACCAAGATTTTATCAAAAATAGCTTAAGAGAGCAAATTAACTCTTTTCCTTCCTCAGTGATTCATATAGCAACTCATGGTGAATTCAGTTCAGATCCAGAACAAACTTTTATTGTAGCTTATGATGGCGTGATCCAGAGTAAAGAGTTAAGTGATATACTCAGCAGCAAGCGCGATCGCAAAGATAATAATATTGAATTATTGGTTTTGAGTGCTTGTAGAACAGCCAAGGGCGATCCTAGAGCTTCATTAGGGCTAGCTGGAGTCGCCGTGCGATCGGGAGCGCGCAGTACATTAGCAACATTATGGTATGTTGACGATGAGTCTACGGCGGAACTAATGGTTAAGTTCTATAATGAACTAAAAAAACCTAATGTGAATAAAGCTGAAGCGCTCCGCCAAGCCCAATTATCACTTCTAGCAAAAAAATCCGATCCCTATTATTGGGCTCCTTTTGTTATGATTGGAAATTGGTTGTAAGAATAGTCTTTTTATACCGAGGCTACCAGACACTATATAACGAGGGTAAAAAACCCGGATTTGATATAAATCTTTTAGCGAGGCAGTACCGGGCCTAGTATCTTTTCTTCCTTCAACTTTTCCAAATCTATCGCTTTCAAGATGTTCGCCCAGTCATCAGGGCGACTGCGAATTTGTGCCAAGTCAGGCATATCATACCAAAGCTGGTTAGCAATATAGATTGCAGCACGATTTTCTCTTGTTGCAGCCTGCAACTGAGCGTCAAGATTTCCTCGATCGACCCGTTTTACTAAACCTGTATGAAAAACTGCATTAGACCCCGGTAATGTTTGAGATGAACAGTAAAGTCGGAAATACCAACGATAGGTTTTATTTACCTCTAAAGGTTGTCGATCTTTGGGAAGGTTAACACTAACAATTCCCGGAGTTTCAGGTAGTTTGAAATCGATTTTGTAGACGCGATTTCCTCCTGCATCTTCTAAAGAAAAAGTTCCATAGCTGACGCTTTGACTTCTGTAGGGAACATAAAACCACAAGGTAGGGCGATCGGTAATTGTCGAGACTAAAAAATCTGGACTGTTAGGAGGTAAAAAAGGGGTAAAAGGTAAACCTGCTGTCTCTTCACAAGGCCCGCGAGTTCCTGTGGGCTTTCGATCGGTAGCTCTATCACTTACGGGTGGTTGTTGGGTTTCAGAAACTACGATACCGTTTAAATTAAGTTGCACCTGTCCCAAAACTAAGCAGTTTGTCACGTTAATAACCGCCAGCGTCCAAGCGCAGGTGAACAGAGTTTTCATATAGGTATCCTGTAGGAGCTGCTATGAGTCTTTCCTAGCATTGTAGACTATTAAACATCCGCTAGCACCTAACAAAGCAAATCCTGATGGTACGAGGGGTAGCACGCATCCTGATTTCAGCAAGCTAAACCCGCAGCTCCCAGATAAAATAATGAGTAGCGCTCCTTGAGCTAATCCTAAATGCAGTCGTGATTGAAGGTGGATAGCACAAAAACCCCCCACCACAGACCAAAGCAAAATCAAAACAGTATCACCCCACTGAGGTAAAAACCACATCAGGGGTATGCGATCCTCAACGGCAGTAATAATTTGACTGACCCTCTGAGCTAAAAACATTAAGCTAGGAATCTCTTGGTTGTAAGGTGTGTTATGGTTTGCGTTGTTTCTAGTTGGATCTGTAACACCAATTAAAACAATTTTATCCTTGATATCAGATGGATTGACCTGCTCGTTGAGAATTTGCATCAGAGTTACTCGCTCAGCAATGTCAATGAGCGATCGGCGCGATCGATAATTCAAGATTATTTGAAATCCACCTAAGTTTTCTTTTTGATAAAAACCTCGATCTGTTTCTAAATTTTTGAAATCAGTTTTGCCGATTTTCCAATAATTTTCTCGAAACTCGACTGGCAGCTTGGAACTCCGATCGGCAGTATTATTCGGTTGGTTTTGCAAATAGTGTAAAGCTAGTTGAAAACTTAGCGAAGATGAGGTTTTGCACTGAGAAGACGGGTAGGGCTTCATAGCCAATAAATGTCTCCGGATCGCGCGATCGGAATCTTCTACAATATCCCCAAATCCAGGACGAGCGTCGGGCAGACCGGGAGGCGGTGCAACCCCTTCTAGAAATTTATCCCAAGGAAACATACATATAGGAATTACCCGCTCGTGCTGCTGTAAGTATTTAATTAAATCATCACGTCCTTGTGCTTGTGGAACATCTCTATAAATATCCAAGCCAATAGTTCGCGGTTGGTGCTTATTTAATTTTTCTAAAACCCGAACTATTGTTTTATCGTGTAAGGGATATTCATTATTTAATTGCTTAAAATCATCGGCAGTAACTTCAACAATTAATAAGCGGGAATCCAGCCCTTTATCCGGCATTATCTGTGCGATTCGATCGAAAGCTGTTTTTTCTAAAGGTTCTAACAATCCTAGCGATCGCACTCCCACGACTGTGCCTGTGACTAACACGCTAGCTACCAATACAGTCCGAAGGTTGCGCCAAATCGAAACACGCTGACGCTCTTCCTCATTTCCCTTCAGCAACTCATCCCAACTTGGAGGCTCAACAGCAGGGTGTTCGTAAACCATCGGCAGCCAACTAGCACAGGGATAATCACCATCCATCATCCCGTGTAGGCTTTCTCGCGCCTTCCTAACAGAGTCCCGCAAAGGCTTCTTTTCTCTAGCAAATGCCTCTAGAAAATATTCCAAAAACTTCTGAGCGACTTCATCCGGCACTCGCTCTCGCATGGCAATTACAGCAGGAATTTGCAGCGAAGCTAGTTCGTTGACTAATCCCATGCCGTCACAAGAATTAAAAATTGCTAATTTCAACCCGTGCTTAATCGCATTTTGTAAACCATACTTTAAATCTTCAATTGCTATGCTTTCAGTTTCACTGAGAGCAAGCTTGCCCTGGCTGTAATCTGAATTGCTAGAGCTATGACCTGCGAAAAATAAAATGTCCCAATTGCGCTTCCATAACTGTTCGTTGAGCTGGGTGCTGCGAATAGCTATTACAGCCTCTATCTCGGCATCCCTTTCAATTAACGATTTCCAATACTCTAAATCTGCCTGAAGGTTTATGTCTGTATGTCCTCCCAAAACTACCAGAATTCTGACCTTATTTTTAGAGTTAGTTGGTTGGTAATTACCAAGTGTATTAGTTAACCTGCTGAAACTAGGCTCAATTTTCAATTCGTCAAGTTTATCCCAGAGGTGCCAAGGCAAACCCCAGAAATAAATATCATCTGTTTGAATCATCAATCTGACATTGCCTTTCTCAGCACTCAATACTTGTAATAACTTATCCCTGACAGACTGAAAAAGACTGTCCCCAGAATTCAACCAAGTATTAATACGCGCCTTCACTTGAACCGCTAATTCTTGAACCGAACTTTTGGTAATTTGCCCTTTTTTATGTTCTAATTTGCGATAACAACCAAAACCGCGTACAGTCCGCTCTAATCGCAAATCCTCATAGGCTTTCAGAAAATCTTTAGCCGGTGGCAACCGCCCCCTACTTTCAGCCATAGCCGAGTGAATGCTATCGCCAATTCTTAGGGCGACAGGATAGCGCTGCTCGCTGTCAACATCCCCTATTTCCAAGATTACGAGTTTGCTCATAGCTTTTGACCTTCCAAATACCGATCGAGTTAAATAGTAAAATCTTCTGTGACGCTAACTTGCTGCAAAGCAACCTTCACCTGAAAATAATCGCCGAGATCCGCCGTAAATTCATATTCAAGGCTATCATTAACCATATCCGTGCGTTCTTCCCCGAAAATTTCGCCTCCTTCATCTAAGACAAGAAGTTCGAGATTTGGTGGCAGAGTTTGCGATCGCACGGGGCTTACTCGCAAGTGAACGTTCGTTTTATCGCTTCCTTCCGGAAACAGCGTCACTACCAGCACGACGCGCTCGGTATCAAGTCGCATTTCCAAATTAATAATCTTACCAACTCTCAAACCCGCACTGGCATTTTTAGGGTCAATTTTTCCCAAACTCACAGCCGCTTGACGGCGCAAGATATCATCTTGAGTTGTTTGTAACAAATCAGTCAATGCTGCGATCGCCTCCGCATTTCCCGGTTCGACGCGACCTAATAATTCGGCGACCCGCCATTGATTCCCTTTATTGCGCTTATCCTTCAACAGTTCAATCAGCGTGGGAATTTTATTATGGCTGCTAGAATAACCGTCCCGATACCTCTGATTTCCTTCTAGAGCATAAACCAAATTAGGCTCTAAAGTTCCTAATTTTTCTACTATTCCCTCCACTGTCTGCCATCCTTCGTGCAAATAACTCTTGACCCGGTGAACTAAATTTTCTCGATCTTGAGTGGAGAAAATTAATCCGCTTGCTACCTCCTTTTTCTCCAAAATCCCTAAACGCTTTCCATACAACAATTGTCTCAATTCATCATTTGCCAAAAATGCAGCCCACTGCTCAAATGTAACTCTCAGTCGGGGAGAATATATTGATGAATCGCTCAAAAGCTGTAATAATTTTGCAGCCTCTCCTTCAGATAAACTTGGCAATGGTGAAACTTCTTGTTGCAAGTTTAACCCAAAAGTAAGTTGCATCACCGTAAGGGATTCTGTTAACTCCTCGATCGCTAAACAATAAGTCCGATCGCCCGCATTGTATCTGCCGTCATTCTTTAGCTGGCGGTGCGTCGCAAAGCCGCATAACTCTATCCAACACTCACCATCATCCCCATCTAAATTCACTTGTACGGGGAGATAATAGTCAGCACTCCAGTTAGGAATATCCACCCATTCCTGCGGTACGCAAAACTCTTCTAACTCTCCCTCATCACTGGGAATTAACACCAACCTAGTCTCGCCAATTTGAAATGCAGTACCATTCACCACTTCCCAAATACTAGCAATATCCTGACCGTGCCAGACTGAAGGTTGAGGGAATGCTTCTTCTGCCAGCCATTCCGATAACCAGTTCAAGAATGTTTTTAAACAAACACCATTGAGATAAGCATTGTAGCGCGAAATCGGATTAGAATGATGTTGGGCTTGGTGCCATACAAATTCTCGATCGGCTTCGTTAATTGTCAATTGCAAACGGTCAGACTCATGAAAAGCAAGAGGTTGTAATTGGTTGAATTCAAACATTTTTTATTCTCCTTTTTTAAAAGTAGTTAAAGTTTCCAGGAATTGTTGAACGATCGCATCAATAACTTGAGAGCTAACTTCGCAATTTATCGATAAATTCAGAGCGCGACAAGCAGCTAAAAATCGAGGTTTATAAAACTGCACTAGCCATTTTTCGACATACTCCGTCTCCCAAACATTCAGCAATTTTATCAATTTTGCCAGTAATTTATGCTGGGCTTTAGAGATTGTAGCAGCTAGCTCTAATAAATTCATGCCCAGCCGATCGGCAATGTTTTCTTCTGCTAGCTCCTGGCCGTACCGCAGCCGCAAAACTTCTTGCTGTTGAGAGTCAAGTTCCCCGATCGCTTGAACTAATGCGGCTGGTATGTACTCGGATGTATGGGGCGCACGGAAGTCTTTCTTCAGCCATCCAACTACATACTCAGCAACCCATTGATGGGGTTCGGACAAGTTTCCCAATGTTTCTAATAGTTGAATTTTCATTCTTTTGACTTTTCTCGAAATAGATGTTTGGTCTACCCCTAGTCGAATTTCTAGTTCTTTTTGCTTGAATCCGGCACCGTAATAAAGTAATAGTATTTTATGCTGCTCTGGTTGAAAAGTTTCTAACTTTTCGCGAAAAGCCGAGTCAAGTAGGCGGTAATTTTTCCATGCTTGGTTATCCGTACTTTCTATTTCATAGATAGGTGGTTTTCCCACATCTGGTTCACCCAACAATTTGTCACGTTCTCCCTCTGGAAGCTCTTCTAAATATTGTGGATAATTGATGAAATTGGGGTAATTTTGTAACGCAAGAATGCACCTTTTCATCCAATCTTGCATTTTCTCTGCGCTGATGTTTCCTCCCGCCGAGACTTCATGTGGCGCTGAAGGCAGAAACTTTTCTGCATTGTAACATTTCGCTGCTGCCTGAAAATCTTCAATGTCAGCATCCAGCCATTTTTGCCCTCTTTGCCGAATTGCAGGATTATTAACCTTATTAAAGTAATAAACTTGTTTAAAGTATTTCCGTGCAAATTTAATTTGAGAAATATCGGGTTCTCGATATCCAGCTCTTTCCAGAGCTTGCTGAAGATCTGGATCGCTTTTTTTAGCTAGCAGCCGCCAGCGCGAGAACTTACCGATACCTAATTCAGATCTGATAAATTTTATTAAACTTTGCTTAACGTATGTATCTAAAGAGGTCTGATGAGAAATATTATAGGACTTTAAAAGCCTCAAAAGATTGTCAAAATTGTAAATAAAAACGCGAGGACAGTAGAGATATTCCTCCCAAGGGCGAACTTTTGACTGCGACCATACTTCAATAGCAGCATAGTAGCAGCTTTTTTCAAAGTAACTAGCTAAGTGTTCTAAAGCTAGTCTTTTCCTATTGTTTGGTTCCCAGTTTTCGGCAATCTGCGATGGAGCATCAATCGCTATCTGCCTCCAAAATTCGGCTATATTTTTACTTCGATCGGGCTGGCTGCACAACTGTGAAAGTTCCTGATTTCGTTCTTGGTATAACTCAAAGTTGCGTTTCAGTTCCGCAGAATTTTGCCACCGAATCGCAGAGCGACTGTTGTAGCTTGCCAGCACGAAATACGTAAAAAAACTCTCGCCGTTATCTCGACGATAGGGCAATTTGGGCATACTTTCCTGAGAAGGGTTGGGCATCTTAGCTGATTCTCGAATAACAACAAAGGAAAAATTGATCCGGGATTTTTTAGTTGAAACTTGACTTGCCTAGTTGGAAGCTATGCCTGAGCTCGGGCAGCTACTCCATCGCAGACTGTTCGCCGGTAAGGGGTTGGAGATGCTGCTGGGTGGCAGCAGGAAAGGTGCGATCGATTTGAGCATAGAGGCTGCAAGAGAACTGGGGTTGGAGATGTTGCTGGGTGGCAGCAGAAAAGGTGCGATCGATTTGAGCATAGAGGCTGCAAGAGAACTTTGGAAGCTTACTACTTACTTATTGGCACCGCCAGCCGACAATTATGCAGGTGGCTTTGAGTTGGAGACGCAGAATTGTTTCTGAGGAAGGCACTAGGACATCAGTCCAGTAGAACCTGCTGCATTAGGTCCCGACGAATTTTTTGTCGGGCGTCGAACGCTGAAACAACCTTTTTTCGTTGAGAATCATTCTACTGGACTGGCGTTCCAGCAGTGTATCTATTGCTTGCCCCCGTGCTGAGGCTGAAAGTGGGGCTGGTGTCTAACTCTTGAGACATAACTGCTTGAGTTGGAGTTACGACAGGCGAACTTCCCGACGCTTTTCTCCAAAAGTGGGGCGCTAGATCTCACAGGTAGTCCCAGAAGAGCTAGCTGATTGCCTCGGTTATTGCATTGTCCTGCGATCGACCGCGATCGCCCTTCGGTTCAGGAGCGCGATCGTCTCTAGCCGCCAGCTAGCTCGATCGCTCTTGCTTATTCGTCTCTTGCTTGTTCAATTGAACGACTATCGAGCAATTTGCAGAAATTTGCAGACATAATTTTGAACATTTTAGCTAAAAAATAGCCTCAACTTCAGAGATAAATTTACGCTGATTGTCTAAGATGTTGATAACTACGAAAATTGCCGATCGCACAAATTTATTTGCATATTTTTGAACTATGGCATTTCTTTTCTGTAGATTACTATCTGGCATTGCCCTATTCTGGAAACACAAATGTCAGGACGTGAAATCTCAAACTGTATGGAGATAAGGGATGAAAGACACTTTGGACATAAAAGTCCGCAGAGGTGAGGTATCAGATGGAGAAATCCTGTGCTACTTGATTAACGCTTTAGCAGATAATCAAGCATTGCCAAGGCCTGATCCTGAAGCACGTCTTCGCCTGAAATTTCAGGCTTTTGACCCCTCCGCATCTTTTAATACGTGGTTAGCGGAAGTTGATGGTAAACCAGTTGGTTATGCTGTAACATTCTACACCTATTCCACTGTTTTAGCCTTACCATCCTTACATTTAGAAGATATTTTTGTGTTGCCGGAGTATCGCTTACTTGGAGTAGGAAAAGCGCTGTTTGCTCATTGCGCCAAGATAGCGCTGGAACGGAACTGCGGTCGAATCGAGTGGCTAGTATTGCACTCGAACACGCCAGCTAGGGCGTCGGTTCAGTATTAGGAGTTGACAAAAAAAGGACTTTATGAAATTAGCCAGTGCATGAGTTCGACTCTATGCCTGGTGTAATTGGCCGAACCTTATCCATTCGAGCAATGACATGAAGATTATGGACAACAGCGACTCGCCGTAGATCGAAGAGATTTTTCCGCAGTCCAATATAGCGAGCACGGTTCCCCTGCCAATGCCCAATATGAGCCAGAGAGTGTTCAACTGTAGTACGTTTTCTTAAGTCTATTCGACCAATAGCAGTGGATTGACGCGCTCGCAACTCTTGCATTAAGGCTTCATCAGGATGAATTGATACAGTCCGTCCTCTTTTACTATTCGTGCAACCAGCTCTGTGAGGACAAATTGCACATTCATTCTGAGGAAAATGAACAATCTTTCCGGGTTCAAATGGGATACTTACCTGATTGGGACAGCTAATTAAATGCGTATCCCAGTCAAGAAAAAAAGAATTTTTATCAAACCGTCCAGAATTTTTGACCGGCCACGCCTTGCAAAATATCTGTAATTTATCATCCCGTTGTGTCACCCAATGACTGGATAAATAAGCCCGATCAATATGTAACTCAGCTAGGTGAATATTTTGAAATTTTAAGTCACGTTCTAGGTCAATTGTAGCAGCAGATTCTGGAGTATTGGCGCGTGTCAACGCCACCGCACAAACTACACCACTCTCTAAATCTTTGAGGATGTGGCGTTTATATCCATCTATTTTCTTAGACTTGCTTTTCCGTCCATGTCGCATATCTGGGTCTTCAATAGAAATGCGACGGTATGAGGCTACTCCTTTGCTTAAACTCGGAACGCCTTGTGAGTCGAAAGTTACATTTTGGGATTTAATCACTCGGGCAACATCCAGAGTCTCTTGGACTACTTCAAATTCATCACTATCAGACTGGCTTTGCATCCATTCTTCCACTGAATCTAAGCTACTTAGGATAATTAAGAGTGCATTTTGACGTTCTCCTGGGTCATCCCAGTTTAAGTTATGTGGCTGTTTTTAAGCTGGAACTATTAAGGATGGGTGCACCTGCTTCCAGGGCAATTTCTGCTGGCTCCCGCCCCTGCACAGCAGCTATCATACTCACCGCCTTACGTAAAGCATGACCCAAGAGATTATATGTATCTTCGACTTTACCGGCTCCCCATAACGGGGAAGAATCTAAAGCCGCTTTGAGTTGACATGAGCCAAATCCACCTTTTTGTTTGGCAATTTCTACGGTGCGGTCAATTAAACGTTGGTCTAGTTCTTTTTTAATTAAGCGATTTCTGAATCTCACCAAAGTGGCTTTGCTAAAAGGGGGAGTTTCACAATTGAGACAATCGAGAACTAACTGCCAACGTTGATCCATGAGCATTTCTTCAATTACTTCATCATCAGAAATGCCTAAGTAGGCTTGCAAAATAATTGCCAGAGCAATTTGTGCAGGAGGAACTGGACCCTGACCTACTGTGCTGTCTTTAAAGATTGTAGCAAGTTCTTGTTGAAACTCATCATTAAATATGAATGAACGGTTCAGTCGAAGAAACGTGAATAACTTGGCTCGTTTAATCCGTTTGATAATCAACGCTTCTGTTGCTGAGAGTTCAATTGGAGGATGCCATAAGTGAGGGCGCATAAGGTTTCTTACTTCTTTCTGATTGTGAGAATTTAACAGGCTTTTCAATTCACATATCATTTCCAGTTTTTTTTGTCAACTCCTAATACTGAACCGACGCCCTAGGTATCCGAAACCTTTTATTGGCATGAGTGACATTACCACTCTATGCTGGAATCTTTGGCAAAAGGCTAACATCCCGACCATTTATGGTCTAAATTTGCGCCATTTTGCTGAAGATACACAGCTATCCGAGTTTGGGCAATTTCAAAAAACACTAGCAAGTTCCCAGGAGTTTTCCGGGTTCACGCGAAAGCCAATCCAAGAATTCCAAGTTTACCGTTCAGGACGTATGTCTGGACTTTTAGTAGGAGGTAATTTAGCTGTGATGTGCTGGCTATTAGGTACGGCTTTTGCTCCTGAAATTCCCAACGGAGCAATTTTGTTTTTAGAAGACGACATTGAAACCAACGGCTACTATTGGCAAATGTATTTAACCCATCTCAAGCAAGCTGGTGTATTTGAAAAAATCAGCGGTTTAGTTTTTGGTCAAGTGGATAAGGGTACTGTATTTCAGCCGAAATCGTCCTTTAAAGAGATTTTAGACATTGTTATAGAATCCATTTGATATCTTTTTAGCGATCGCGTAGAATCAAGGCAGAGTAGGTAAATTCAAGTAAATTGGGGCGCAAAATGGGGTATTCAAGCGATTTGACAGACTCATAGTGGGAAATTATCGAGCCATTATTACCCCAAAAAAAGAAAACTAGACCTCTGGTGTGGACAAAGCGACAAATCTTGAATGCCATATTTTATCAGCTCAAAAACGGTTGTAATTGGGCTGACTTGCCCAGAGATCTACCACCATATTCAACTGTTTTCTGGCACTATCAGAATTTGTGCGAAGAGGGTGCTATCGATCAAATTATGACCAAATTACATCAGAAAGCACGCGAACAAGTCAAAAAAAACCAGAGTGGACAACCCTGATCATGATTGACTCTCAAGCGGTGAAAAACACGCTTTTATGCCAGTATTGAGTCGAAAGGGTTTTGTTTTTACAAATGCACAAATGGCATCAAAAGACATCTAGCAGTGGACATATTAGGCTTCCCCTTCTTTACTCACTGCAAATACGGCTAGCGTATCTGACGACCAAGGTTTGATTGAAATGCTCACACTTGACACTCCCCAGCCTAAAGGCGTGGGGATTCTTTAATCTACGAGCCAACTTGCTTAGACAGGATTTCTCCAGCCAAAGTAGAGGTCGATTCTCCCAAAGCGTTGCTTGCGTCAAGCGCAAAGGTTCCGGTATGCCCTACCGTACCCAATCCTCGACTCAGGATATTTCTAGCTGCGTTAAAATCTCTATCCATTACACAACCGCACTTACAAAGATGAGTTCTAGTGGATAGTGTCTTCTTGACAATTGCACCGCAACTAGAGCATTCTTGGCTAGTATACTGCGGATTTACCGCCACCGTTACTTTCTCAAATACTTTAGCAAAGTATTCAATGCAGACCCGAAACTGATACCAAGATGCGTCATTAATAGACTTAGCCAGACAATGATTTTTTACCATATTTTTAATCCTCAAGTCTTCGTAAGCTATCAAGTCGTTAGACTGAACTACGCACCTTGCAAGTTTGATTGCATGGTCTCTGCGTTGCCTACTTATTTTGAGGTGGCGTTTCCCTAAAATCTGTCTAGCTTTGCCTCTATTTTTTGAACCCTTAACTTTTCTAGAAACACGACGACCAGAACGTTTGAGAACTTTCTCACTTTTTCGGAGGAATTTAGGATTTTCAACCATTACACCGTTTGAATCGGTGTAATATTCCTTCAAACCAACGTCTAATCCGATGGTATTTCCAGAAGGCTCTGTGTTTTCCTTTCGATCGACATCGACACAGAATTGGACATACACGCCGTCTGCACGTTTTACCAATCTTACCCGTTTGATTTGGGTGATTTGATAGAAATGCAAATCCCGTGTTCCCTTTAATTTGAGTTTACCAATCCCTTTTTTGTCGGTAAATTTGATTGACTTCCTGTCATCCGCAAGTTTCCATCCAGTTGATTTATAGTCAACTGAGCGACAGTTTTTCTGAAATTGGGGATACCCTTTTTTCCCGACCAGACCTTTTTTACAGTTGTCATAGAATCGGGAGATAGCAGACCAGGCTCTTTCGGCACTAGCTTGTCTAGCTTGAGAGTTAAGTTCGTCGGCAAACGGGAAATTTTTAGCCAGCACGGCACAATATTTGTTTAAGTCGTACTTATCTATTTTTCTATTGTCCATCCAATAGCGCAAACAGCTATTGCGGACAAATTGTGCTGTACGAATCGCTTCATCTACTGCTGCAATCTGACTGGATTTTCCGTAAGCTTTGAACTCAAAAACTAGCATGGCTTTGCCTCCTACCTTATGCTAGATCTTTCAGCACAAAATGGGCTGGTATTGTAACAAAGGTTTACAACTAAAGCCGTCCTAAAAGGACGGGGTTTTAAACCCAATTTCCTGATAACATTGATTACTTCAAATCTAAACCTTCCGATTTGCCGATATAGGACCATCTTGTTAGACAACGGCTATCACCCTGACAAGCTGACTCAAGCACTGTCAGCGATTTACCCTGAAATTATGACTAAGATTCAATTTGAACTGTCTGCCAAACCATCAAAAGCCGAAAAAGAAGCTTTCATGGCAATCTGGATTTGTGCCTGTTGTGGCTAGATGGGTCATCGAAAGATCAAATGCTTGGGTGGAAAGGTGTAAAAGCTTAGTCAAAAATTTTGACCGTACACTTAAACGTTCTAATGCCAAGCTTAAACTGTGTTTTATTAGGCTGATGATTAAAAGATTAGCTGCGACACCTGTCACCTAAAGATCTCAAATTGGTTCTATATAACCACTGAAACTAAGAGGGCCCAAGCCCAACAACGTCCGCGAATCTTTCGCTAGATCCGCTATATACAACTAAGTGTCCTCCAAATTGCCATGTCCTCCGATGGTAGAGAAAGGCTATTGCTGTGTCCTCCAAATTGCGATATCCTCGATTGCTTGAGATTTTCTACCATCAAAAAAGGTTGACTGTATTCCTACAGCCAACCCCGCGCTCATTTAATTGTTATGCGTTTGCTTAAACAGCAAAACTATCTGGCAATATTCGGGAACGTATAGCCAACACCTAGTAACAATCCCACGTCAGTTCCGTCGAGAAAACCAATATTCAGTCCTGCTGTGGCTGTAAAATTGCTCGACAGTGGCACATCTATACCTCCCGAAATCAGGAAGCCAAAATTACCGTCATCGCCGGTAGAAAATGCTACGCCAGCACCTAAATAAGGAGCAGCGGTAATCACAAAATCATCGCTGACTTCGACGGCCTCTCGGGATACAAAATCGTAGGTGACTGGAACTAGAACAGTTAGATTGTCGCGGAACAAAACACTCGGTCTCACCGAGAAATTGTTCGTCAAACCAATTTTGCTAAGAATCGCAAAAGAAGTGTCGCCTAGGGCTGAATCTCCGCCAAAACCGATGTTACCGCCAATACCAATGTAGCTGGGCCCTGAACGGGTAGCTCTGCCCGGTTTGACGGTTGTACCGCCCGGTTGAGCCAATATCTGAGGTTTGTCTGAGGCTGTTGCGGGATTCTGGGCAACTTTCGGTTGGTTCGTCAGGGCTGAGGCGGAAGTGCTGACAGGGTTGCTCAACACTTCTTGTGTTGTTTTGACTTCTTTTTCTTCCTTGGATGCTGTCAGTTCTGAATTAGGTCGATCGGCCACAATCTGGGATTTTTGCTGAATTTCAACGCTATTCTCAGCAATTTTCGCTGTTTCTGCCGATTTTTCGGTTTCAGCAGCAATGGATGTAGGTGTATTTTGCTCAGTTGCTGGGACAGCAATTTCCGATGTTGCTGCTGTGGATTCTGCCGGTGCTGCCGCAGATGCTTCCGAGTTGACTGCCGGTGCGGAGGCTGCTGGCTCTGCTGCTGGTGTTAGTTCGATCGAACTGATAGAATCAATTTTTGTATTGCTAGCTGTTATTTCGGCATCAGCTTTCACTGCTGAAGTTGCCGCCCGCGAGGAAATTTGGTCAATATTTTGAGTTGCCGCATTTGCGGTTGTAGCGATATCGGGCAAGTTGCCGGTTTCAGCTTTCGCTGACATGGTAGTGCAACAAACTGCTAAAGCTGCAAGATTTATTAACGCAAAAGTAGACTTGGAAAATAGACTATTCATCAGAAAAATGGGTTTGAAACCCCGTCCTTTTAGGACGGCTTTACATTTTAGTTTTAGGTTGGTGTTAGGGGTGGAATTACCGACCCCTAATCTATCTACCGCCGGGCGAACTACTAAATGCCGGGTGCTTTTGCCTCGAACACTTTCGCGCCTGACAATTACCGACTGACATTGTTTGTTCGCGATCGCATAACAAGTGGCGATAAGCCCATGTGTATATTTCCCTTCGCTACTGACTATCACAGAGGTTACAGATTAGGGAGGCGTCCAGTAACGTATGAATGGTGTACCACCACCAGATAGTTCAGTTTGGGTTTTTAGCCCGTAAGCTAGACACTGTTTTAGTCCTGAATCAAGAAGGTGGTAAACCTTCCTCTTTCAAGCCCCATGCCTTGATAGCTGGGGTTAGTGACAAGACACTCCTCATTGAATGGTGTGTTAAAAGTTTGACACTCCCTGGCGTGAACGCGCGGGGATTCTTGGTTCACAGACATACCTTAAAATTGTCCATCCTTTCGGCAATACTTAAACCAAAAACCCGTTCGATAGAACCTGTGTTTTGAGCCTAAGAAAGAGCAATCCCAGAGGGCTTATCTCCCCAAGCGAAGCGAGAGTCTCCTCTCTTCCGTGTGCCCCACGGTACGTTTAATCTTCAAGATTTTAGTTTTCTGGTCTGGGTTACGTTAGTTACCCTAGCTATGTTTTTCGTGGTGTTCGCCACCCACTAACTATTATTATTTCCCGACCAGTCGTTTGAGCTTGGTGTCTCATGTGTATCGGCGGTTATTCTACCTGTAGTATTACTCTACTATACCATCTTGAACAAGAAATTTAGATAATTAAATCCGTGCTAAAAGGACGGGGCTTTAGACCCAACTTTCTGGTAAGTGTTTGAGGGCTCTAGTCGAGACCTTTGCTGAAAAATGACACAAATATGAGTTGTGTTGTTCCTAGATTGGCACTTAACCCTCTTAGAGTCAACTCTCTCTGCTGATTAGATTCAAGAACCGAAGGCTAGTCGATCGACTAATTTTAATTTACAGTTCGACGATCTAAAAATCAATCCTAGGGGAGAGTTCACTCTTGATGGTGCTTATACCACTTTTGCTCAAAAAAAGCAACTGCAAACAACCTCGAAACCACGAGCTTCATCAGTCAGTCAGTCGATTTTAGATTTTAGATTTTAGATTTTAGATTTACTTGCAGCTTCTTGAATCACCGGAGCTGGAAGTCGATCGCGCGCGCAGAGCATTCTACAATGCTGTACATGAGGGCGCTGCACCCGCCCGCCACCACAGTGGAAAAATCCGGCTGCGTGAGGGCGCACCGGCTCGAAACGAATATCCAGCAAGGTTTGACAACTGTTTACTGTTTAGGGAATTCGGGGGTCTAAATTGGGGCAGTTGGGCGAGGGCGATCGGCTCCTGCACAGTCCCGGACAAGTCATGTAGAATATCATTGATCCTACAAACAGTCGTAGCTCGATCGTGTCAAAATTATTAGATATTATTCATTATTGTGGAAAATTCAATGTCTTAGTAAAGTTTAGCCTTCGCGATCGCTCAGTATCTGACGACCTAACAGCACGCAACTAAACAAGTAAAAAATAAAAAGTATCTGTTCTCAACCTGACTTTATGAGCAAAGTTCTAGTTATATTAGGCGAATTGAGCGATCGCGACATCGATTGGATGCTCGCCAACGGCAGCCGCACCACAGTCCCCCCCGGCACCACTCTCATCGTCGAAGGTCAACCCTTAGACGCACTGTACATAGTTCTGGATGGAACTTTGAGCGTTGCTGTATCATCTTTGGGCGACAAAGAAATTGGAAAAATCATCTGCGGCGAAGTGTTGGGCGAAATGTCTTTTGTAGACGGGAGGCTTCCTTCTGCTAGCGTCACGGCAATTGATGAATGCCTCATCCTGTCAATTCCGAGGCGGCTGCTAACTGAAAAACTAGAGCAAGACGTGCTGTTTTCCCTGCGATTTTATCGGGCGATTACTAAATTTCTGTCGTCGAGACTGCGGGGTACAGTCAAACGCTTCGGCGAAGATACTGATTATTTAATATATCAAGACCCCCACGACGATCGCGCGATCGGGCAAAATGTCGAAAATCCTGATTTGGCTCAATCTAGATTTGAATGGCTGTTGCAGCGTTTGAAGGAGACTTGAAGTCAGTTGACAGTTGACAGTTGACAGTTGACAGTTAACAGTTGACAGTTGACAGTTGACAGTCAGCAGTCATTAGTCATTAGTTAGTTGCTACAAATTCTCTTCGGATCGATGCCCGATGCCCGATGCCCGATGCCCGATGCCCAATTCCCCAATTAAAAAACATATTTTTCGGCAACGCGCCAATAGCGGGAAAAACGCTTCAAATCAATGTAGCCATCGTAGCGGACAAAAGGTTCGGGTGGCAAAACTTCTACTGGAAACTCCCTCCTAATTTCCCGGCAAATATCCTCAAACCGAGGGCTGGGACTTTCCGCTGTAACGATTTGATTCGCACCGGATTCTTTAGCAAAAGCGATAACTTCGGCAGCGACATCGCCGCGCCGAATAACTACCGGCAACTCTAGTAAACATTCATAAATAAACACCATTCGCTTGAGACTTAACTGCCATTCATCGATCAGTGCATCGTCCCAAACCCAGATTGCTTGTGCTTCTGGGTGAGCTTGGAAAGCTGGGCATTGTGGACTCAAGCAGTCGCCGTGCAGCCAAATAATCGGATTCATAATTTGGGAATTGGGAATTGGGAATTGGGAATTGGGAATTGGGAATTGGGAATTGGGAATTGGGAATTGGGAATTGGGAATTGGGAATTGGGAATTGGGACTTCTTCCCTCTTCCTAATGTCAACTGTCAACTGTCAACTGTCAACTGTCAACTGACTTAATTTTTCCTTTTTTTCTGAGGGCGTTGCCAACTTTGAGAACCGCCCGTGCGATCGACCTTTTCGCCATTGGGAAACAACTTGCTCTCCAAATATTCGTAAGTTCCCTCAAAATCGCATTGTCCGTACAGGGGACAATCGCGACAATAAACTGACTTAGTGTAACGTTCCAGATTTTCCCGATTAAAAAAATAAGCCTTGTGACTAAAAGTGCTCGCTACCCACTGCCAAGAAAGATTGTTGCTTGCCGGATCTCCATCTAGCAAATGTTGCAAAAACCAGCGAGCTCCAGCTTGCCAGCGCACGCGGCGCCAGTGTACCAAATAACTAGCCATCCACATCCGCTGGTGGTTGTGCAAATAACCAGTTTCCCGCAACTCGCGGCTGAAGCTGTCGATGCACACTAAACCAGTCGTGCCCTCGACGACATCCTGCGGCAGAGTGTCGCTGTAATCTTTGGTAGTGTAACCAGTTTTGTATGGTTCCCGGTCTTCCCAAATCTTTTTGCCCAATTCGGCGTACAGCCGCTGCCAATAATCCCGCCAACCCAACTCGTTGACGAGTTTCACTGCATCTTGTGGATCCTGCACCTTGGTGAGTACGGCATCTCGGACTTCGGCAAGACTCAAAACGCCGTAGCGCAAATAGGGCGACAATCGCGTTACTGCACCGTTGAGAAAGTTACGGGTTGAGGAGTATTTGCTGGGATCGACTTGTTGCAGCAATGTCTCGGCTGCTTGGCGCCCGCCTGTGGTTGGGGGTACGTTGCTATCCCGGGCGGTGGTTTGGGGGAATTGTTCGCGCACGTAGGCTATTAATTCGTCGCGGCTGGCAAATTCCCGCTTCATGTCCTGACTCATGGTTTTTTGTTAAGCGCCTGCTATGGTTTTTTAACTTTTGAGGGGGTTTGGGGGAGCGATAAGTCCCACGCTGTACCCGTTGGGTCAGCGTTGGGATACATGGACTCCCCCAAGCAAATTTTATCCGGTCAATCCCGGTAAAATTTGCCAGCTAGATGGACTAATTTTATCAAGAATGTATATAATGCTAAAGAGAGGTAAAAACAATGCAGCATCAAGCCGTCAAAGTCAGACTGTATCCGACAACTGAACAACAAGAGATACTATCTCAGCACTTTGGATGCTCTCGCTGGTGGTGGAATCATGCACTCAACTTGTGCATTGAAACCTACAAAGCCACGGGTAAAGGCTTGACTCAAATTGCGTTGAACAAACTCCTACCAAATCTCAAAAAACAAGAAGAAACACAATGGTTGTCGGAGTGTTACTCTCAAGTTTTGCAAGCGACTACGCTCAAATTGGTAACTGCTTACAAGAACTTTTTTGAGTCGAGAGCTAAATACCCTAGATTCAAAGCCAAGAAAAATAGGCAATCAATCCAGTATCCGCAGTCAGTCAAAATTGTTGATGGTTTCCTCAAGTTTCCTGGTCGTGTCGGCATTGTTAAAGTCAAGTTACATCGACCGATTGAAGGAATTATCAAAACTGTAACAGTCAGCATGACCCCTTCAGGAAAATACTATGCCTCTGTGCTGACAGAACTCGAAGGAGACAAATTAGTTGCTCACACCGATGGAAAAGTTGCAGGAATTGACTTGGGATTGAAAGATTTTGCTGTTGTCAATGATGGTATCAAGACATCCAAATACCCGAATCCTAAGCATTTAGCAAAACATGAACGCAACCTGAAAAGAAAACAGCAAAAACTAGCCAGAAAGGAGAAAGGAAGCAGGTCGAGAGATCGAGCCAGGAAACTGGTTGCTAGGGTTCACGAACGAATCAGCAATGTCCGTCAAGACTACTTGCATAAGCTATCCAGAAAGCTTGTTGACGACAACCAAGTCATCGTAGTCGAAAACCTTCACGTTAAGGGCATGGTTCGCAACCACAAACTAGCTAAAGCAATTTCTGATGTAGGTTGGGGGATGTTTGTCAATTTCTTGCAGTACAAACTAGACCGTGAAGGTAAAGTGTTGGTAGAGATTGACCGATGGTTTCCTAGCTCGAAACTCTGTTCAAATTGCCACTATCAGGTGAATGAAATGCCATTAGACGTTAGGACATGGACTTGTCCTAGTTGCGGTACTCATCACGATAGGGACGGAAACGCCTCAATAAATATCAGAGCAGAAGGAATCAGAATGCTATCGGTCTTGGGAACCAGGACTGCTGCTGATGGAGGGGATGTGAGTCCGAAGCTGGGACGTAAGTCTAAGCTGACGCAATCCCCAATGAAGTCAGAAGCCCACGCTGTACCGAAGGTCAGCGTTGGGTAGTTCACAGCTATTTGTTTGGGCGTGTGGGGTCGATCGCCATTTTAATCGCCTTTCAATCCTGATACCGTAAAGTTTGGCTCAACAATCGATCGTCGGCTGGCAGCTAAAATTAGCATTAAAGTTCAGTACACTCAGGGATAGATATCATAGCAAAATCTCATGGAAACTTTTGAGGCGGACGCCAAACCGATCGCCAACTTAGCTAATCGACAGCAGCAAGGTACAAAACAACTGGATAACGAAATTCAAGAGTTCGATCGAGCCATGATGCGCCGCTGCATAGAATTGGCCCGCCGCGCCCTCGGCAAAACCGCACCCAACCCCCTCGTCGGTTCCGTAGTTGTCCGAGACGGTAAGATTGTCGGCGAAGGGTTCCATCCCGGTGCCGGCCAACCTCACGCCGAAGTGTTTGCACTCCGGGAAGCGGGGGAACTTGCCGCCGGAGCGACTGTTTACGTGAACCTGGAACCCTGCAACCACTACGGTCGGACTCCTCCCTGTTCCGAAGCTTTAGTTAAGGCTAAGGTGGCAAAAGTAGTGGCTGGAATGGTCGATCCAAATCCATTGGTAGCTGGCACTGGGCTGGCTCGATTGCGGGATGCTGGCATTGAAGTGGTGGCGGGAGTGGAAGGGGAAGCTTGTCAGAAACTCAACGAGGCTTTCGTACACCGGATTTTGTACCGCCAGCCTTTCGGAATTTTGAAATATGCGATGACTTTAGACGGTAAAATTGCTACTACTACCGGTCACAGCGCTTGGGTGACAGGCGAGGAAGCTCGGAGCGAGGTACATCGGGTGCGTGCCGGCTGCGATGCGGTGATTGTTGGGGGAAATACGGTGCGTCTAGATAATCCCAAACTAACAAGCCACCAGCCTGACAGAAACAATCCCTTGCGGGTGGTGATGAGCCGCTCTCTGGATTTGCCGAAGTCGGCTTGGTTGTGGGAAACCTCCTCGGCGGCTACTTTGGTACTGACTGAGCCTGGGGTTAAGCCGGAATTTCAGGAATTTTTGATCGCCAAAGGGGTGGAAGTTGTGGAGTTGTCACCGCTGACACCGACTAATGTGATGACTTATTTGTACGATCGATCTTTTATGTCTGTACTGTGGGAGTGCGGTGGCACTTTGGCGGCTTCGGCAATTGCTGAAGGTGCAGTGCAGAAAATTATGGCTTTTATTGCTCCTAAAATTGTCGGCGGCCAAGGTGCTCCAACTCCTGTGGGAGATTTGGGCTTTTCAGCAATGACTGATGCTTTGACTTTAGAGCGGGTTTCTTGGCACGCGGTGGGTGCAGATTGTGTGGTGGAAGGCTATTTTAAAATTAAAGATTGAAAGTTAAAAGCGAGTCTTTTTAGTTTTAATTTTTAACTTTATAACTCCTTTTATGACTGAAATTCTGGTTTGGAGTTTGATGGTTGGTAGTCTCGGCTTGGAGGCTGGGATTCTGGGTGTCTTGGTGAGCCGCGAGCAATTGGCTGCGGGGCAAAAATGTGATGAGGAGGAGGAAGTTTTGACTCGGTACGAATCTCAAGAAGATAATTTGACTGCGCCTGAAAATGCGATCGCAAATGGCAATCCAAAATCCGATCGCAATCCTGATGATTTGACAGTTTGGGAGTACAAGATTGTCCGGGCTAGCAGCGATTTATTTCGCAATCCGGCGATTTTTCACAAGCTGTGTCGGGAAGAGGCGGAAGTTGGCTGGGTTTTGCTCGAAAAGCTCGATGACAGGCGGGTGCGGTTCAAACGTCCGATCGCGCTGAGGGATGCCCCGAGGTCTAATTTACCAACGTTTGACCCTTACCGCAGTCATTACGGCCCGATGTCCAATGCGATGACATGGGCAGTGGCGATCGTGTTTTTGAGTGCGATCGTCCTTCCTGCTGTTTTGGGCTATGCTTTGGTGTCGGCTACTCTCACCAGAAGTCGCTCTAATTGGCCTCCGACACCGATTCAATCTGTGCCTTCTCCCGGCGGGCCAACAACTAATAATTGAAACCTCGTAAAGAAGGAAGAAGGAAGAAGGAAGAAGGAAGAAGAAAAATAGAATTGTTTGTTTTAATATCGAGTCCGGTCAAAAAAATACAATTAGGTTTGTAGTGAGGACTTTAGTCCTTCCTTTCTCGTCTGATAAGGCTAACAACAAATAATAATATCAGCGATTAACCGGAGACGATATATAGCCCTTCTCAGATAGATGAGGTATGACTGACAGCTTATATAACCACTAAACTAAAGAGGGCTGAAGCCCAACTACATACCTCATCTTTTTGAGAAAGGCTATAACTAACAAACAAGCAAAATTATTGAATCATGAATTTTACTTTAATTCTGCCTTCTGCCTTCATATCCGGCTCCCTTCGAGTGTAAACCATCCTATCATACAAGTGGCGTGGGAGAAGGAGCGGATAGCAATCTCAAGTTGTAATCTGTATCGCCTTGAAATTGAGAAACGCGGACGAAATAAGTCCCCGCAGGCAAAGCCCCATTGCTTACAACTCTTTCTGAAGCCGTACCTAAATTGTTAGATGAAGCAATAATATCGTCTAATCCAACTACGCCGTTACCATTGAGATCCTGAATTAATTCTACATCCACATCTGCACTCAAACCATCAACAGTTGCACTGAAAAGACTGGGAGTATTGAGGATGAAACTGTAAATATCGGCTGGTTTGGTAGCACTCAAAAAATCGTTGTCAGTTAGACTGTCTGTGAGAACACCTAGGTTTTGGGCTGCGCTCAAATCGTCGGCGGGAACGGGGAGAGCGCTCAACAATCCTTCTTGTTGACCGAATTGAATGTAATGGTCGATCGCACTTTTAACTGCGCCACTGCTGACTGCCGATCCTATTACCGGATATCTTTCTAGATAAAAGCTGGGATCGAAAAAAATGCTGGCTTTGCGGTTTTCAAATTGACCGACTTTCAAGTAGTGTTCAAAGGCGCTAAATTGATTGGTTTGGACTGCTGTTTGCACATCCGGGTTGCTTGTCAGATAAAAACCCACATCGAAGAAAGGGTTGGGGTTCCGCCGTTCAAATTGACCGAATTTAATAAAGTGCTGGGCGCCGGAAAATTTGTTTTTTTCGGCTGACACTGCGACATCTGAATTGGTGTCTAAATAATAGCTGGCGTCGAACAGGGCATTAGGGTCACGATTTTCAAATTGGCCAATTTTTTGGTAGTGATCGAAGGGGGTCGATACTGTGCCTCTGGCGACTGCTACGGCGACATCTGGGTTGTTTTCGAGATAAAATTTGCTGTCGAACAGTGTTCTGAGGGTTAGCATTATTAAAAAATCTCTCTGTACTTTAATCTGGAAAGTGCATAATCAAATTCGATCGAGAATTCAGTTTACATCATTTTTTTTGTGAGGGCGTCTCAATTATGGCTAAATCTGCACTGATGGCAATGCTGCGCCGCGCTGCGAGTATTGCCCAAAAGTCAAGGGAAACAGGCATTCCGGCTGATGAATTACTGGGGATGCTGGACGATCGCACTCCCAATTTTCCCATATCTCGGCGGCACTTGCTGCATGGGGGTTTAGCGGCGGCGGGAGCCGTTGCTGCTGCGACTTTTACCCGGGAGGGAGAGGGGGCTTTTGCTCAAGCGCGCGGTCGATCGCCCATTTTGGTTGTGGGTGCGGGGATTGCTGGTTTGACGGCGGGCTATCGCTTGCGTCAGGGGGGCGTGCGTGCCGATATTATCGAAGCAAGCAACCGCGTGGGGGGACGGATTCGCACGGCTCCTAGGGTGGCTGGAACAGCGATTTCGGCCGAGCTGGGAGGAGAATTTATTGATAGCGGCCACACTACTTTGATCTCGCTGGCGACGGAATTGGGTTTGCGGGCGATCGACTTAGTTAACGTACAGCGGGGATTGGTAAAGGATACTTTTTTCTTTCAAGGGCGACGATTTTCTGTAGCGCAAATAATCGCAGATTTTGCGCCGCTAGCCAGTAAAATTAATGCTGATTTAAAGTCAGTTGGAGATGAATTTAGCTATCAAGATTTTACGGAAGCTGCGGAAAGATTGGACAATCTTTCGCTCGCTGAATATCTAGAGCAAGGTAATACTAGCACGGTTATCCGGCAGTTGCTGCGCGTTGCTTACACGACTGAATTCGGCAGGGATCCCGAGGAACAGTCGGCGTTGAATCTGCTGTTTTTAATCGGTACTGAACCTGACAGTTTTCAATTGTACGGCAACAGCGACGAGCGCTATCAAATTGATGGCGGCAACAGTCAAATTGTCAACCGTTTAGCGGATAGGTTGTCTGGTTCGATCGAGACAGGGACGGTTTTGGAAGCGATTACTCTGTTACCCGATGGCCGCTATCGGGTAAATTTGCGATCGGGACAAAGCGCGATCGATCGCACTTACGAGCGAGTTTTATTAGCTTTGCCCTTCAGCACTCTCCGAGACGTTAAAATTAACGTGCCTTTGCCGCAACCGAAGCGTAGGGCGATCGAGCAGTTGGGCTACGGTACTAATTCTAAGTTAATTACCGGCTACCGCAGCCGAATTTGGCGAGATACTTATCAATCGACTGCTTCTGTGTTTACCGATTTAGGATTCCAAAACACCTGGGAAGCTACGCCTTTTGCTCCTACTGCTAACGCTTTAGTTACTGAGTTTACAGGAGGAAAGCAGGGTTTGGCGATCGGTAGCGGAACTCCCGAAGATCAAGCACAAAAATTCTTGGGACAATTTGAAAGAGTTTTTCCCGGAGTTAGAAACTTGAGAACCGGCAAAGCTGTTCGAGCTTTTTGGCCGGGAGAACGTTTTTTTAAAGGTTCTTATTCCTGTTATTTAGTCGGACAGTGGACGCAAATGTACGGCGTAGAAGGCGAACGATTTGGCAATTTATATTTTGCTGGCGAACACACTTCGCTGGAAAATCAAGGTTATATGGAAGGCGGTTGCGAAACTGGACAAAGGGCGGCTCTTGAAATTTTGCAAGATTTGGGTTTGACAAGTTCTGCTGAGGCTTTGAATACTCGAAGTGCGAGCAGTTTGAACCAGCGCCGTCCCAGTCGGAAAGTTCCCGGAGCGCGGAATCTTCGGAATAGGAAGCCGAGTATTAGATAATAGAAGTTGAACAAGGTTTGTAGTGAGGACTTTAGTCCTTCTTAGAAAGGACTAAAGTCCTCACTACAAACTAGAAACAGATCCGGAATACAACTTATCAAACAATCTCCTCCGGGTTAATTCCCCGATCGCGCAAATATTCAGCTAGGCGATCGGCTCGTTGACGTTCGCGATCGGCGCGATCGCGTTCTGCTCTTATCTGTTCTACACCCCACAATAGCAGATTTTCTGCGTGCGGACTTCAGTCCGCAGCTTTATAGCGGACTGAAGTCCGCACTACGAACCTTTTTTTGTTATGGTACTCTACCGGACATGATGTGAATTATCTTGTACAAATAATCTCATAAAATGCTGAATAAAGAAGATGAATTTTTTACATTTAACAGTGATTTTATCAATCTTGCTAATCTCGCAAATCTCAGCTAGCCCTTTGCTGGCAGATTCTACAAATACCAAAATTCAAATTTCACAAATTGACGAGCCGTTTTGCTACATGAAAACCCCCGACGGCAAAACCGTAGACTTAGGGAAACTTTGCGAAAAACCGCCAACTCCTAAAACCGCTCAAACTTGCGTTGCTGGTGCAAACATGGCGGCAAAAGTATCAATTGCCCAGGCAAATTATGATGGCAAAATTTTTAGCGGTAAAGTGTTCAATCAAGGCTGCAAAACAATCAAGAATGTGAAAGTCAATTATGAAGTTTTGGACGAGTCAGGTAATTTAATTGACAACGGATTTATCGACACTCAACCAGCTACTCTTGCACCCGGAGAGTCAGCCGCCTTTCGAGGTGCAGTTGTCGCCGGGGCTAAGGTGCAGGCGACTCATGCAGACGCTCAGGAATGATTGTCGAGTGTTTAGCCGATCGCTGCTATCATATTCTGGCTCAGATATCTCTATAGGTTACGCAGAGATCCCCCTAAATCCCCCTTAAGAAGGGGGACTTTGAGAAGAATCTTGTCCCCCCCGCATCGAAGGGGGGTTAGGGGGGATCTCCGGGTTTCAAAATACCCTATGGGGGATCGAAATGCGTTAACCCTAATCTCTAAAAACAGAACTTGCGAGGGCAAAATATCTTGAAAGCTCGATCGACATACTGGCAAATCTTACCCTACCTCCGTCCCCAAAAACAAACCATCGGTAAAGCATTAGCTTGTACCGTAGTCTTTACCATATTTTGGCCAATAATCGCGTGGCTGGTTGGTGAAACCGCCAAATTTATAGGTAAAGGAGATTTAAAAGGGTTTGCTCAAATTGCTGCACTCAGCGCCATCATATTTCTAATTCGTGGTATCGCCCAGTACGGTCAAGATACGCTGATGGCAAAAGCAGCTTTGACTATTGCTTTAGAAATCCGCAAAAAAGTTTATGCACACCTCCAAAACCTCAATCTCGGCTACTTTGAAACTGCCAAAACCGGAGATTTATCCTACCGCCTCACAGAAGATATTGACCGCATTGGCGAAGTCGTAAATAAATTTTTTCATCAATTTATCCCTTGTGTTTTGCAGCTAATTGCAGTCATGGGATATATGATTTATCTTAACTGGCAATTAACTTTGGGTGCATTAATCATTGCACCGTTAATGGCTATATTAATTGGCTGGTTTGGCGAGAAACTGCTCAGTTACTCGCGAGAAAGTCAAAATCGGATTTCTGATTTATCCGCTTTGCTAACAGAAGTATTCAGCGGCATTCGTTTAATCAAAGCATTTGTGGCGGAAGACTACGAAATTGCCCGCTTTGCAGAAGAAGCCGAACAAAACCGCCGCGCTAAGTATTTGTCAGAACGCATAAAAGCACTCCAGTTCGTCGTAGTTGGCTTTCTGGAAGCGATGAGCGTGATTTTGCTGTTTTTCCTCGGTGGTTGGCAAATTGCTCAAGGAAATCTCACTGGTACGCAATTTATCAGTTATATCGCCGGAGTAGCGCTGTTAATCGATCCGATCGCAATTACCACTGCAAATTACGGCGATTTTAAGCAGGGAGAGGCTTCTAGCGATCGCATTTTTGAACTTTTAGCCATTCAATCAACAGTCGTCGAAAAGCCTGGTGCGATCGAACTTCCCCACGTTACCGGAAAAGTCGAATACCGCAACATTAACTTTGCCTACCCCCCTCAACCCCCCCTTGATAAGGGGGGGCTAGGGGGGGTTCCGATTTTACAAAGTATGAGTTTACTCGCACTTCCCGGAGAAGCGATTGCGCTTGTCGGCGCATCCGGTGCGGGGAAAACTACGTTAGTAAACTTGTTACCCAGATTTTACGATCCGCAAGCCGGACAAATTTTAATTGATGGGATTGATGTTCAAGATGTGACATTAAATACGCTGCGCCGACAAATCGGAATTGTACCGCAAGAAACTATTTTATTTTCGGGTACAATTGCTCAAAATATTGCTTTCGGTCAATCTTATTATGAACTGAAAGATGTACAGAAAGCTGCGGAAATTGCTAACGCCCATCAATTCATTACTGAGTTTCCCGACGGCTATCAAACTTGGGTAGGAGAAAGGGGTGTAAATTTATCGGGCGGACAAAAACAAAGAATTGCGATCGCCCGTGCAGTCTTGCTAAATCCGCGAATTCTGATCCTCGATGAAGCGACATCGGCGCTAGATTCGGAGTCGGAAGCTTTGGTGCAGGAGGCCTTGGAAAGATTGATGCGCGATCGGACTGTGTTTATTATCGCCCACCGTTTGGCGACTGTGCGGAAAGCCGATCGCATATTAGTTCTCGAAAAAGGTAGAGTGATGGAATCTGGGACGCATGAGGAATTATTGCAAAAGGGCGATCGATATGCTCGTTATTACGCCCAGCAATTTAGTCAGTAGGCTACCTTAGAAACCGGGTTTTTGGCCGAATCTGCTGGTCTCAACGAAGTATTATCGAAAAAACCCGGTTTCTGACTACTCGCGCGTAAATTTGGGGGTGCGATCGCACCGCCGACCACCGGCTAAATAGGCGTTATTTTTCCCAACCTACTTCCGTTATTTTTAGAGTCATAACAGCTAAAAACCTTGCAAATTCGTAAAACACCCCTCAAATAAGTGGCTCAATGCCTAAATTAACTTCCGCTATTTTCCGAAACAGATTCCCTTATTTTGAAGCAAGCAGCAATCCACTCCTCAGCTAGCGCGTAACTGCGGACTCTTGCCCCAGAACCCGCCCAAACCGGATGGATCAAACTACCTTCAGTCCACTCTTGCAGCCATTCGCGGGCCGTCTTGTCTGAAACCCCAAACCAGGATGCAACATCTGAAACGTCGATCGCAAAAGGATTTTCCACTCCATCCAAAACCCTTGCCAAAAGTCGGGTGAGGAGTTGTTGAGAGCGACGTGGCAATGCTTCCCAGGGTAGGGCATCAGGAGAAGCACCTTGATAAAGAGACTTAGCTTTAGCTTGCAATTCATCGGCGGCACGAGCCATCGTCTCCACGAAGTAAAGCAGCCAGGGCGTGTGGTCTGGGTCGTGGCGACCTTCGTAGAAGTTCACCGGCAGTCCCATTTGCAAAGAGCGGTAATAGCGATCGCGATCGGCATTAAAATACTCATCAAACGAGAAAAACCCCCGCATTCGGTAGCCGGAACGCCACAGTTCAGCAGTAGCCAGAAGTCTGCCGGTGCGACCGTTCCCGTCGTTAAATGGATGGATACTGAGAAAGCGGTGCGTCAGAATAGCTGCACGGATGGGGGCGGACAATTCTGCTGCTGTCGTTGAAGATAGCCAATCGACTAATTCCCGCATCAAGGCGGGTACATCCCCCGGTTCCGGTGGCCCGTAATCTATCGCCCGCGTGACTGTATCTACTACAGGGCATTCTGTAACGCGATACTCGCTTTTGCTGCCCCGCCGCCCGCGACCGCGCACGATGACTATTCGGTGCAGTTCTTTGATAAATGCTTCTGTAATGGGAGTTTGGGCTTCTGCGAATTCTTCAACGCGGTCAAGGGCACGCCAGTAATTTCGGACTTCCTGTTCCGCATCACTTCCTGTGCGCGAACTCCTTGCTATCGCCCGTCGCACCGCCGCTTCATCCAAGGGATTACCCTCAATTTGTGTCGAGCTGCGTGTACTTCTTTGCAGAGCATCGTGGCGCAGGCGTAGAGTAGTATCAGGTGGCAGCGGTAACACCTCAATGACAGCACGCGCACCCTCGATGACTCCCAAATGCGTAACGAGATTGTGACTGTATGAGAAGCGGGGAATAAAACTCATGGGCTAATAGTTCTGAAGTTCCTGGTCAATTTCTTCAACAGTTCTGGATACATGACGGCTGCGGATTTCCGTAAGCAATTCCAACACTTTACGCCGCCCGCCTTGCGGCTTTTCTGGTATAATCACAAACACTTCAACCTCTTCACCCACAGAACCAGGTGGCACTTGAATTTCAAGTTTATTTCCTGCAAGAACTTTGGTTGTAATCCGTATTGCTGACTGCATAATTCCTCCTTGGCGATGATTAATTTTCCACAGCCCCTAAAGCTTTGAGGGTGGCTTTTTCAACTTCCGTTAAACCCGTAACTCCGGTAATATTCATGTTTTCATAAGGTCTGTCACTTTTCAGTATTTTGAGGCACTCACCCGTCCCAGCATCCCAAATTATAATTGTGCCATCCCGACAGCAAGCAGCAATAATTTTTCCATTTGAACTGAAGGCAACTGAGTTAATTCTACTGGTATGACCTTGCAAAATTTTTAGACATTCACCTGTACGGATATCCCATATTCTTACCGTTCCATCTACACTTCCACTAGCAACTATTTTACCAGAATAACTAAAAGCAACTGAACGTATCCAATCAGTATGCCCCTGCAAAATTTGGAGGCATTCACCACTCTTGACATCCCATAATCTTACTGTTCGATCGATACTTCCACTGGCAAGTATTTCACCGTTCTGACTAAAGGCGATTCCGCGTGCCCAACCCGTATGCGCCTGCAAAATTTGGAGGCATTCACCACTATGGATATCCCACAGCCTCACCGTTCCGTCAAAACCTGCACTGGCAAATATCTCGCCCAAAAAACTGAAAGCAACCGAGTATACAAAATTGTTATGCCCTTGCAAGGTTTTGAGGCATTCGCCAGTAACGATATCCCACAGCCTCACCGTTTGTTTATAACCTGCACTCGCAAGTATTTCACCATTTGGACTGAATGTGATCGACCGTACTTCATTGCCAAATTCTGGCAAAGTATGAAGGCATTCACCACTGCGAATATTCCACAGCCTCAATGTTTCGTCATAACTACCGCTGGCAAGTATTTCACCGTTTGGATGGAAGGCAACTAAGTGTACCCGATCGAGATGCCCCTGCAAGATTTGGAGGCACTCACCAGTGTTGACATCCCACAGCCTGACTTTTTTCTCGTCATCGCCGCTGGCCAGCATTTCACCGTTGGGACTGAAGGCGATCGACATTACTTGATTGCTATACCCTTGCAGTGTATTCAAGCATTCACCGCTGTTGATATCCCACAGATTCAGCGTTTGGTCGTAACTACTGCTAGCAAGTATGTCACCCCCAGGATGGAAGGCAACTGACCCTACTTGATTGCTATGTCCTTGCAAAGTATTCAAGCATTCACCAGTGCGGATATCCCACAGCTTTGCAGTGCGATCGTAACTTCCACTTGCAAGTATTTCGCCATTTGGGCTAAAGGCGATCGACCGTATTTGATCGAAATGTCCCTCCAAAGTTTTGAGACATTCACCGCTACCGATATTCCACAGCTTCACTGTTTTGTCGCCACTGCCACTAGCAAGTATTTCACCAGTAGAATTGAAAACAACTGAAAACACATTTTTAGTATGTCCCTCAAATATTTTTAGACATTCACCACTGTTGATATTCCATACCCTTATTGTTTGGTCACCACTCCCAGTAGCAAGTATCTCACCACCAGGATGGAAAGCCACTGAAAATCCCACTTTAGTATGGTCTTGCAAAATTTTGCAGCATTCGCTAGTACGAATATCCCATAACCTTACCGTGCCATCAAAACTCCCACTGGCGAGTATATTTCCATCAGGATTGAATCTGACAGACATTACTGATTCGGTATGTCCCTGCAAAACTTTTAAACATTCACCAGTTTTGACATCCCATAACTTAATTGTTTTGTCATAACTTCCGCTAGCAAGTATCTTACCATCAGAACTGAAGGCAACTGACTCCACTACGTTGCTATGTCCTTTACAGGTCAATATTTCTCTGCAACTGCTAGCTTCCCACAAGCGAACTATGCCATCAGTATCACCTGTAGCTAACAGTTTGCCATCAGGACTAAACATTACTGACCGAATACTGCTGAAGATTTTAGTAAAAGCAGAATTAGCTAAATTCGCTTCAGCAAAGTTGACGCGGCGCAAGCTAGCATTTGTAAAATCAGCACCTAAAATAACTGCACGAGAAAGGTCTTTTGTTTCTAACGCAGTGCGATCGATTTTCACCAACAGCGTCGCCGCATTCCCTCCCACATAACCCACCTCGCTTTCAGTTTTTCCCCGCGTTTCTTCCATAATTTCTAGTAGGGGCGACTTCTCTAAAGCCCCCCTTCTTAAGGGGGGTTGGGCAGGGTGGATTAATTGTCAGGGGGGAATGTATGATACAAGAGGTAATCAAGTCTGCCCTGTCCGGGTAGACTATCCCTGCTGAAATGAATTAACCAT
>NZ_JAEQDD010000004.1:0-87370 GCF_020737885.1 Microcoleus sp. PH2017_34_RAT_O_A
AAGTAACAAATGGAGTCATATTTTAATTGGTATCTCGGTAAAAAAATGAGTAAGATTACTCATTGACAACAGTGCTTTTAGCTTAACTTGTGAGTAATGATATTGACCCGATAATTTGCTAAAAAATAGCGCAGTTCCTCGTGACTCAGATTGTCATTGTCAAACAAGACAAATAAAGGATGGTGATTTACTCGGTGACTGCTAATGCGTTCTTTTAACCATGGCATGAAGTTTTCTACATTATTCAGATATTCAGGGAGCAGCTCGTTCGGCTGGTACTGTTTCTCAATCCGTTCAATAGTGTCACGTAGTATCCATTCCCTCAATGAACGCTGCGTGCCTAACCCATAACCATTCTGCATCAAGCGTAAATTCATCTCAAATACCATGAACTGAAGTTTTCTCCAGTTCGTACCATTTTTGTTCTTAAATGCCTTGATTGCGAACTCCTCTACTACCGTTATATATTCCTTCAGATTTTCAACTTGGAACAATTCTGCAAAGAATGTTTCAAGGTGTAATTGTTCAGGTGTTTTGAGTCTTGCTATCATTGTGCCCTCTTTAAAAATCTTTACAACAGAACTCAGCTAACCACCATCAAAATCCCCACCTGATTACGGCGATAATTGTTACAACATCATGTTATGAATAAATTGGAGCATTACATAGCTCCAATTAAAGTTTTTTTAAGTGTACCAATGTGTTGCAGATCAAATTAGATCAGGACTTACGCAACTGGCAGAAGCCCGAAACTTAACCTAAATCACCGGTTTTCCATAGTATCCGTATCTGGACTCAGTGCCATCGATTATTTTGAGGTAGGGAAACGGCATTGCCGTGTCCTCAGTTGCCTATCTGTTTATCCGTGTATCCGTGTCCGAATCCCTGTCATGGCTTCCTTCTTTCTTCTTCTTAACTTTTGCGGCTGACAGCGTTAATTCGATCGCTCAATTGACGCAAAGTTTGGGCTAAAGTCGGATCGGTATTCCGCAACTGAGCAATTTTGTCGCAACTATAAAGCACTGTCGTGTGATCCTTGCCGCCGAAAACTTCGCCAACCTTCGGCAAACTCAAATCGGTATGCTGCCGAATTAAATACATCCCGATTTGACGGGCAAAGCTAATTTCTCGCCTGCGGGAAACACCCTTCAAGTCTTCCACAGAAACATCAAACACCTCAGCCACAACTGCAATGACTGCATCGGGTGTCGCCTCTACGGTTTCAGTTTGCGGGTTCAAAATCGGGGTGATATTCTCCACAGTCATCGGCAAACCGGTAATAGAAAGATATGCTACGGCTCGAATTAAAGCACCTTCTAATTCCCGAACGTTGGAAGTGTAACTAGAAGCAATGTATTCTATGACATCTCGCGGCAGCCTCATGTTTTCATACTCGGCTTTTTTCTGCAAAATTGCCATGCGTGTTTCCAAGTCTGGCAATTGAATATCGGCAATTAATCCCATCGAAAATCTGGAACACAAGCGCTCTTGCAGGCGGGGGATTTGCTGCGGCGGGCGATCGGAAGCTAAAACTACCTGATTTCCGGCTTCGTGCAATGTATTAAAAGTGTGAAAAAATTCTTCTTGGGTGTATTCTTTGCCTTCGATAAATTGGATGTCATCTATTAATAAAACATCGGCTGCGCGATAGTGATCGCGGAAAGTTTGCATACTATCTTTGCGAATGGCAGCGATTAAATCGTTAGTGAATTTTTCAGTTGAAACGTAAAAAACTTTGGCGCTGGGGTCAATTTCTAAGCGATAATGACCGATCGCCTGCATGAGATGAGTTTTGCCCAAACCAACGCCGCCGCACAAAAATAGGGGATTGAATTCTCGGCCCGGAGACTCGGCTACTGCGAGGGCTGCTGCGTGGGCCATGCGGTTGTTGGAACCGACGACAAAGCGGGAAAATACGTATTTGGGGTTTAAATGGGCAGGTTTCGGCGGGTGTAGGGAGTGGCTTTCGGGGCTATCGGCGATCGGGGATGGCCAAATCATGGCGGAGTCGTTGCTACCACCTGTTTCATTTCCCCCGGCAATTGTCAAGTAAATTTCTACGGGATAGCCGAGAATTTCTTCAACTGCGTCGGCGATCGTTTTGACGTAGTATTTTTGCAACCAATTGCGAGCAAAGGGGTTGGGGGCGCTGACGATCAAACAGTTATTTTCGAGTTGTTCGGCTCTGGCCGTTTTGATCCACGTCTCAAAGCTAGGCCTGCTCAGTTGTACCTGGAGACGTTCAAGTATCTGATTCCACAGACTTTCGAGGGTAATGTCCACTGCTTACGTTTGCCGATCGGCATTCAAGAGATTCAATTTGTATTCTCACAGAACTCAGTTTAATCGAAGTGGCGATTTTGAATGTCGATCGATCGAGCGACATGGTGTCGGCTTGGGATCTGTTTGGGAACCCATATCTAGAGGCTCTGCCTCGTTGATAGTGGAGTAAAACAATTGCCCAAAATATTTTCCGTAACAATTATATACACGCTAAAGCAGTGTTAGACTCACCTTAACAAGCAAACAAGCGCCCCTAGCTGTTACTAGAGACGCTTTCGATCGCTTGTTTTTTTCAGAGCGACTGGCTGCCACCAAAAACGCTCGTCAATTTCCCATTTTTATGGTCTTTGTACAGACCAAGGAGTTTATATGCCGCTTCTAAAAACCTACAGAAATCTGTAAATCAAACTTAGCGGTCTATGTTTTGCCTAGAGCAAGTGCTATATGCTTGCCTTTTTGCTCAGGTTGGCCTACTCTTCCCAGTTAGAGACTGCCTTGATTAGCAGAGGACTTGAAATATTTGGTTTTTTGACGATCAGTTTGAGCCAAGTGTTTTTCTGTGGTTTTCATACCCAGTAAGCTTTAGCAACCCGCACTAATCAAGCGTTTCCCCAGTTTATCACAATTATTGTTGGTTTTCGTCAAATTCTGAGAAAACCTAGACAAACCTATGTATTTTGGCAACTGCCTAAAACCCTGAACAAAAAACACAAATAGCCCTTATTTCCCAGGCTCTTCCTCGCTTGTGTCTGATTCACGGGAGGTAGAGCCGATCGATTTATGTCCCCAAGTAGAGCCGGGAGACGAAAAAAAATGAGAAAAAATTTGAAACATGAGTGTAGATCAACAAGTTGTCTGAAATATTAACCTTAGCTAAAATCTACAATCGGCTGACCAAATTACTTTCGGTCAATGCTAGAGTTTAAGGGAGTCTGCCGATCGCCCAAAAATTTTGTTTGTGGCTCTGCGGATATAGCAGCTATCAAAGAGCTGCTAGGCAAGTATTTAAATTTGGCCCGAAAGCCTTAAAACGTCGCGATGAAGAGTTCTACTGGCAAATTTTGGAAGCAACCGGCAATTTACATATTGCTGCTGGTAACGGGAGCCGCAGCCGCCATGTTGGGCGATCGGCTATCGGTTTCTCAATTACGTGCAAATTCGGGGGATGCGGGACAAAGAACCGTGCAACCGAGATTGCAAGTGCCTGCTAGTACGAAGCCTCAAGCTAGCAGCAAAGTCTTGCCGTCTGTTCCCTTGTCGGGGGATGCGGCTAATGTGAATTTTATTGTGGCTGCGGTGGCCAAAGTGGGGCCGGCTGTGGTGCGGATCGATGCTTCGCGCAAGGTGAAACCAGGAAATAGAGGGGTTTCGCCGGAGGATTTTTTTGGTGGACAACCAAATTCGGGCGGCAGGGGCGGAATCGAACGGGGTACTGGTTCGGGTTTTGCGATCGGGACTGACGGCGTGATTCTCACTAACGCTCACGTTGTGGAGGGCGCGGATACGGTAAATGTCACACTCAAGGACGGCCGCAGCTATCAGGGGCGGGTGTTGGGGGCGGATAAGGTGACGGATGTGGCTGTGGTGAAGATTGAGGCGAATGATGTGCCTGTGGTGACGATCGGCAATTCTGATAAGCTGCTGTCTGGGGAATGGGCGATCGCGATCGGCAATCCTTTGGGTTTGGACAATTCCGTAACTGCGGGGATAATTAGCGCTACAGGGCGATCGAGTACCGAGGTGGGCGTACCCGACAAGCGCATTGGTTTTATTCAAACAGACGCTGCAATCAATCCGGGAAATTCCGGCGGCCCGCTGCTGAATGCTTCGGGTGAAGTGATCGGGATGAATACGGCGATTATTCAAGGTGCTCAAGGATTGGGGTTTGCGATTCCGATTCAGGCGGCGCAAGAGGTGGCGAAGGAACTGATTGCGACGGGGAAAGTCGAACACGCTTATCTGGGTATTGAAATGGCGACGCTGACTCCAGAGGTGAAGCAGCAAATTAACGGCAATGCTAACAGCAATTTGCGAGTTGCAGTCGATCGCGGTGTGGCGATTGTGAGTGTTGTTCCTAATTCTCCCGCAGCCGCCGCAGGTTTGCGGGCTGGAGATGTGATTCAAAAGATTAATAATCAGCCGATTATTCAGTCGGAAGCTGTTCAGGACTTCGTGCAAAATGCGAAGGTTGGCGGCAATTTGCAAATGGAAATCAACCGCAACGGGCAAATAGTTAATTTGAGTGTGAAACCGGGGAGTTTGCCCGTTCAACAAGTTCGATAATCAGTTGTCAGTTGGCAGTTGGCAGTTGGCAGTAGTTATTTAACAATAACCAAATAACAAATAACAAATAACCAATAACAAATAACAACTAACCAATAACTATGCCAGAAATCTTGCAAATTTCACAATTAGGAAATCCGGTACTGCGCCAACCGTCGCAAGTTGTCGAGAATGTGAAGGACGATCGCATTCAACAGCTAATCGACAACCTAATTTCTACCGTCCAACACGCGCACGGAGTGGGAATTGCCGCCCCTCAAGCTGCGATGTGCGATCGGCTGTTCATCGTCGCATCCCGCCCCAACCTGCGGTATCCCCAAGCACCGCACATGGAACCGACAGCGATGATTAATCCCCGGATTGTCGCTGCATCAACAGATACAGCCAAAGACTGGGAAGGCTGTTTGAGTATTCCGGGGATTCGGGGATTGGTGCCGAGAAGTAGGGCGATCGAAATTGAATACACTTGTAGAGACGGGAAACTCCACAGACAAGAATTGACAGACTTTGTGGCTCGGATTTTTCAGCACGAATACGACCATTTAGATGGGATCGTGTTTTTAGACAGGGTGGAAAGCACGACAGAACTGATGACAGAGGATGAGTATCAGCAGCAATTTGTTAAATTACTTTAGCTGTGCAATACTGTTAGCCGATTGTTACTCATTGTACTGGTGAGCAGACTGTTCGTGCAACCTATACAAAGTAGTAAATTCGAGATTTTGAGATTACATAAGTACGGCGATTGCATCCTCAAGATGCCATCTTTTTTGTTTGCTTGAAACCCGCAAAACCAACCAATGCTAAAGCAGTTCCCGCAACAGTCATTGGTTCGGGAACTGGTTCGGCTGCCGTGTCTGCCAGTTCATACAACATAGTGTTACCAGAGCGATAGGGCGATCGCTCAACACCAAGAAAATGAGTGCGAGCGTAGATATAAGTTTCAGTATATCCCTCAAATCCAGATATCCACCGACCGGGATTAGATAATCCATTGGTATCCAAAGACCAGGCTGCTCCTGACTCGTATCTCGTGTAATACTCTCCAAATCCTGTGTCTGGAATGTCAACTACTTCGGTTAATCTGTCTGAACCCCTAGCTTTTATGCCGCGAAATTCCCCTTCAAAAAATAAAGCTATTGCTCCTGCTAAATCATAATATTCTCTGCGTGGCAATCGATATTCTGGCGAACTTGGTCCAGCTAATCCGGCAACAAATACAGTATTTAATCTCCCTTCAGAAACTGTAGCTTCTTCTATGCCTATTCCTGCAATCCCAGAGTTGCTAAACTTAACCAAACCGCTGGCAAATCCGGGCGCCTTCAAATTATACGTGAGAACTGCCGAGCGGGCGATCGGCATATCGGCTATTGAAATTGCTCCGTAGCAGATCGCTGTCCCTGCTAAAACTGCCAGTATGTTTCGAGTATTATTGGTCATAACTTTTCAATGAAGTCCCTAATCAACTCGCTCTCTAATCGATGTAACTAGAATATCCCTCATAATAAATAATGGCAAGCAAGTATCTACAATATTCACAAACGTTTACGTTTTAAAATATTTTTATCACTCATTTTCTTGTATAGTTGTTATTGATATTAAAAGTTGGTGGTATAATTTTTAACATTATGAACAGCAATCAACAACCTGAAAATCATCAGCCACAAATTATTTTAATTACCGGAAATATGGCTGCTGGAAAATCAAGTGTTGCCCAATCACTTGCCGAAAGGTTGCCCAAAAGCGTTCACCTGCGCGGGGATATCTTTCGTCGCGCGATCGTGAATGGGCAGGCCCAAATGACGTTAAATTTGTCAGCAGAGGCATATCAGCAACTTCAATTGCGCTATCACCTGGCAGCAATGGCAGCGCGACAATATCTCCAGGCTGGCTTTACCGTTGTCTATCAAGACATTATCATTGGTTCGGCACTTGCTGAGATAGTTGCCTCGTTTCATGATGTGCCGTTGTGTGCGATCGTTCTGTGTCCCTCGGCAGAGGTTGTAGCGGCACGGGATGCAGCACGATTGAAGACCGGATATGCCAACGAAACCATGGTTTATGAATTCGATCGCATCCTCCGCACCGAAACCCCTCATCTCGGTTATTGGCTGGATTCAACCCATCTAACGGTTTCAGAAACGGTCGATCGGATTTTGGCACATTTACAGGATGAATCAGTGAGTTGACATCGCTATGTGCCGAATGCGCGCTCCTAAATCAATCGTTTAAAGAGAAGACATATGATCCTTGACATTTAAAATTTGTCGTATAATTGTTAAATAACATCAGTGATGTCGCGAACAGGAGAGCAAATGTCAATCAACTTGGAAAAAGGCGGAAGAATCAATCTTTCTAAAGAAGCACCGGGGCTGAAAAATGCCGGGATCGGTTTGGGATGGGATATCAACGCTACAGACACCGGAGGGGCATTTGACTTAGACGCTTCCGTGTTTATGCTGGGCGCTGCTGGTAAAATTCCCAGCGAAAAATACTTTGTTTTCTACAATAACAACGAGTCGCCGGATTCTTCTGTAAAACATCTGGGAGATAGCAGAACCGGAGAAGGAGTTGGCGACGATGAAACCGTTACAGTTGATTTAACCAAAGTCGATCCAGCGGTAGAAGAGATTGTGTTTGTCGTGACAATCCACGAAGCGGAATCGAGAAGACAAAATTTTGGTCAAGTGCGGAATGCTTTTATCAGGATTTACGACACCACTACTAATACAGAAGTAACGAAATACGATTTGGACGAGGATTTTTCTCGGGAGACTGCGGTGGAGTTTGGCAGACTTTACAAGAAAGATGGCGAGTGGAGGTTCCAAGCTGTCGGACAAGGCTATAATTCCGGCTTGCAAAGCTTTGTAGATAAGTACGCCTGATCAGAAGGAAATAGAGAAGACGTAGGATTGAAACCTCGTCTAAAAAAACAAAGTCCCCAGAGGCGGACTGAAGAAAGTCAGGTAATTTCAATCGCCCGTTCTTCAACCCGCTGATATCGAGCTTTGTTTGTATAGGCGCGGTTTCAACCTAAATCTGATCAGAACTGTATTGCACGATAAACCTTACACAATTACAAAGATATGGCTATTAACTTGACAAAAGGACAATCGATCGTACTCAGCAAAAGTGAATTCGACTTATCCCGATTAACATTAGCTTTGGGCTGGGATGTAGCGCAAGCTAAAACAGGTCTTTTCGGTAGAAGCAGCGGTGCAAATTTTGACTTAGATGCCTACGCTTTGCTGCTGGGAGAAAATGGCAAATTAAAAAATTACAAAGAAGATGTAATTTATTACTCTCATTTAGAGTCGAAGGATAAAACAGTTGTTCATTCCGGCGACAATCTCACGGGAGCCGGAGACGGAGATGACGAACAAATATTTGTGAAACTAAGCTCTTTACCAGCAGAATATCACAAAATTATCTTGGGCGTAAATATTTACAATGGAAAAGACAGACAACAGCATTTTGGCATGGTAGAAAATGCTTTTGTGAGGGCTGTAGATGCAGCCGGAAAAGAAATTGCTCGCTATCGCTTGTCAAGCGATCCTTCCTATGAAGGCAAATTAAATATGTTGATGGGAGAAGTTTATCGAGAAGGTGGCGAGTGGAAATTTAAGGCCTTGGGAAATCCTTTGGCTGAAGATTTGAACGGTGTTGTCGGTTCGTTTATGCGGTGAATAAAAAGCTTCACTTGTGTTCAAAAGATAATTCATCTTTTCACATATACCCGCCTTCATTCAGTTGACAGTTGACAGTTGACAGTTGACAGTTGACAGTTGACAGCACTTGAGCTAGAAGGAAAAAGATAGGAGCAATGAATAGTCTGATTTTAGTTTATTCCTACAAGGGAGAGAGGCTTGAAACCAATTCTTTCTGGTAAAACAGACGGGGATTACATTTAGTTGAATAAATCAAAAATTGACAACCACAATTTTTGATTTAAATAAAAATCTATGTTTATCTAGGTTGTCTGTGGTGGTGGGGCGGGTTTATATAGATTGTTTGTGGGAAGTAAATGTGATTGGTGAACCCGCCCTTACAGATTTGTTGAAAATTGTACAAGATTTATGGGTAGGGACACAGCATTGCTGTGTCCTAATTTGTATGCTAACCAATCAGTTATTCTTGGATAGCCATGCAGGTAGAAAGCATTTTTGCCACACCGACAATTGGCAATTTATCCAGAATTTCGGCCGCAAAAGCATCAATCAGCAAATAGCGACTTCTTTCTAAATCTAACCCGCGACTTTGCAAGTAGAAAAGTTCATCATCTTCCAACTGGCTGACAGTTGCACCGTGGGAACATTTAACGTTATCCGCCACAATTTCCAACTGCGGTTTTGTGTCTACGCGCGCCCTCGGCGACAGCAACAAATTCCGGCTCAATTGTCCGGCGTCTGTCAATTGTGCGGCTTTGCGAACAAAAACTTTGCCGTTAAATACGGCGCGGGCTTTGTTACCGACAATGCACTTGTGCAATTGCCGACTTGTGCCGTGGGGATGATTGAAATCGATTAAACTGTGAGTGTCCGCCAACTGTTCGCCAAAGGCTACGGTTAAGCCGTTTAAAGTTGTTTCGGTGCCTTCGCCGCGCTGAAATACTTCTAAATTGTGCCGCGATATTTTGCCGCCCAAACTGATAGCATGACAAGTATAACGACTATTGCGCGCTTGCTCGATCGCACTTTTGCCCACATGAACAACATCCAAACCTTCGCGCTGAAGCCGAACATGATTCACCGTGGCGTTTTCACCGACAACAACATCCGTGACAGCATTCGTAAAAGCGGGTACATTGCCGATAGTTGCGTAATCCTCAACAACAGTGATGTTGCTGCCAGCCTCAGCTATGATTAAGCAGTGCGGCTGACACATCGTCCCAGATGCACCTGGTGCAGTCAGGAACAGCAAATGAATCGGAAGGTCGATCGACATATTAGCTGGTACGAACACCACCGCAGCATCGACCAAACCCGCAGTATTCAAGGCTGTGAACACTTCAGTTTGCTGTTTGTGCTTGCTCAAAACATCGGTGATGCGCGATCGATATTTTTCCGGTACATTGGATAGATTACCTACATAAAAGTCCGGCAAATTCCCCGTTGACAAATCCGGCGCATAAAAACCGTTAACAAATACCAATCTTAATGGTAAATCATCCCGATTTTTCACAGGCATAATAATATCAGTCAGCTTAACATTTGACTGATTGCTCTGCGGTACATGAAAAGGAACTTGCAAAACCGGCGACAAATCAGTAAAGCGCCATTCCTCATCCCTCACCGTCGGAAAACTCGCAGCCAGCACATATTCAGTCGCCGCATCCCGCAAATCCTGCAACCCGTAAGCCGAACTTTCGCTATTAGCAACCTCCAACTTACCGCACTGATTAACCAAATCAGCCAAAAACATTTCCCTAGTAGCAACCTGAGTATTTATCATCGCGCGCCAACTCCTGCTGCTTCCTCTTCCACAACCCAGTCATAACCGCGCTCTTCCAATTCCAGCGCCAACTCTTTCGGGCCAGTTAAGATAATTCTACCAGCTTCCATGACGTGAATGAAATCAGGGATAATGTAATTCAACAACCGCTGATAGTGAGTAATCACCAACATAGAATTTTCAGCAGTTGACAACTGATTCACACCACCGGCAACAATTTTGAGAGCATCGATATCCAAACCAGAATCAGTCTCATCCAAAATAGCTAACTTCGGTTCCAACAGCGCCATTTGCAAAATCTCATTCCGCTTTTTCTCACCACCGGAAAAACCTTCATTTACGCTGCGGCTCAAGAAAGCCGGATTCATCTTGACAACATCCAGCTTATCCTCGATTAAATCTTGGAAATCAAAAGCATCCAACTCTTCCAAACCGCGATGTTTGCGATGAGCATTGTAAGCCACACGCAAGAAATCGACATTACTAACGCCCGGAATTTCTAAAGGATATTGGAATGCTAGAAACACACCAGCCAGAGAGCGTTCTTCTGGCGGTAATTCCAGTAGATTCTGCCCTAAAAATGTCACTTCTCCACCTGTTACTGTATAAGCGGGATGGCCGGCTAATATTTTGGATAATGTGCTTTTCCCTGAACCGTTCGGGCCCATGATGGCGTGAATTTCGCCGGATTTAATTTCTAGGTTCAAACCCTTCAGGATTTGGGTATCTTCAACATTCGCAGTTAAATTGCGGACGGATAGAATTACTGGACTATTTTCAACAATCATCTCTTTTTTTCCTTGGCCTCAATGCAGTTTACAGTGGGTGGGGGCGGGTTTATTTAACCTGTTTGCACCGTTTAAGGTTTTTGGTGAACCCGCCCCTACAAGTTTTTGATAATGGTGCAAGATGTGAGTTCTATCAGGGGCTTTTTGGTGGGTGGGGGCGGGTTTATTTAACCTGTTTGCACCTTTTAAGGTTTTTGGTGAACCCGCCCCTACAGGTGTTTGATATATGGCGCAAGATGTGAGTTCTATCAGGGGCTTTTTGGTGGGTGGGGGCGGGTTTATTTAACCTGTTTGCACCTTTTAAGGTTTTTGGTGAACCCACCCCTACAGGTTTTTTGATAATAGTGCAAGATGTGAGTTCTACCCGACACTTCCTTCGAGTTTCAGGCTCAACAGCTTATCAGCTTCCGCAGCAAATTCCATCGGTAACTGATTGAACACATCTTTGCAGAAACCGCTAATCATCATCGAAATAGCATTTTCTGCGGAAATTCCCCGCTGGGCGAAGAAGAACAATTGTTCTTCCCCAATTTTGGAAGTCGAGGCTTCGTGTTCCACTTTAGCAGTATGGTTCTGCACTTGAATATAAGGGAAAGTATTCGCTTGAGCGTTATCGCCAATCAGCATCGAATCGCACTGAGAATAATTCCGAGCGCCTTTCGCACTAGGCCCCATTTTCACTAAGCCGCGATAGCTGTTAGAAGAATTCCCCGCCGAAATTCCCTTGGAAATAATCGTGCTGCGAGTGTTTTTGCCGACGTGGATCATTTTGGTGCCGGTATCAGCTTGCTGCTTGTTGTTTGTCAGGGCTACCGAGTAGAATTCGCCCACCGAGTTGTCACCAACTAACACGCAACTGGGATATTTCCAAGTAATCGCGGAACCGGTTTCTACTTGTGTCCAAGAAATCTTGGAATTGACTCCTTGACACAAACCGCGCTTTGTCACAAAGTTGTAAATGCCGCCTTTCCCATTAGCATCGCCGGCGTACCAGTTTTGCACTGTGGAATATTTGATGTCGGCATTGTCCATTGTTACCAATTCGACGACGGCGGCGTGTAGTTGGTTGGTGTCAAACATGGGTGCGGTGCAGCCTTCGAGATAACTAACAGAGCTGTTTTCTTCTGCGACAATTAGGGTGCGCTCGAATTGGCCGGAATCTCCGTTGTTGATGCGAAAATAGGTGGATAATTCCATCGGGCATTTTACGCCTTTGGGGATGTAAACGAAGGAACCGTCGCTGAATACGGCGGAGTTGAGGGCTGCGAAAAAGTTGTCGCCAACGGGTACAACGCTGCCGAGATATTTTTCTATGAGTTCGGGATAATCTTTGACGGCTTCGGAAATGGAACAGAATATTACGCCGTCTTTGGCTAGTTTTTCTCTAAATGTGGTGGCGATGGAAACGCTGTCGAAAACGGCATCGACGGCGACATTTCCCAGGCGCTTTTGTTCGGAGAGGGGAATGCCTAGTTTCTCGAAGGTTTCGAGGAGTGTCGGGTCAACTTCATCTAAGCTGTTGAGTTTTTTGGGCTTTTGTTTTGGCGCTGAATAGTAGATAATTTGTTGGTAGTCGATCGCGGGATAGTTGACATGAGGCCAGGTCGGCTCGGTCATGGTCAGCCACTTGCGGTATGCTTTCAGGCGGAATTGCAGCAAGAATTCTGGTTCGTTTTTCTTGGAGGAAATCAGCCGTACTACATCTTCGCTCAAGCCGCGAGGGATGGTGTCTGACTCGATGTCGGTGACGAAACCGTATTTGTAGGGCTGGTTGACTAGGGTTTGGGCTGTGGTAGAACTCATTATTTTGCGTGTTCAGTGTTCTAGATAATGCTCTCAAAGATGGCAGACGGGGAATCCCTGTCTGGGCTTGAGCGAGTTTTGCTGGACTGCTCGGTTAAGTTAAACAACAAATCTGTTGCTTTACTATATTTTAAGCTACATTAACAATAGTGATATTGTCAAAGTCTCAGAAATATTTTTTTGTGAAGATGATGCAGACTCAGCAGACTTCCACTAAACAAGACATCTTGCAGTTTTTGCTCAAGGGGGGTCAAGGGACGGCTCTCCAGTTGGCGGAGTCTTTGGATGTCAGCCCCCAGGCGATTCGCCGTCATTTGAAGGATTTGGAGGGGGAGGGGCTGATTCAGTATCGGTCGGTTCAGGCTGGGATGGGGCGACCGCAGCACATTTATGAGCTTACCAGTCTGGGGCGCGATCGCTTCCCGAATCGTTATGGCGATTTTGCGATTTCTTTTCTGGATACGTTGGCTGAGACTGTTGGCCGCGAGCAAGTGATTTCTATCTTGCGAAAACAGTGGCAACGTAAGGCGATGGAGTACCGCAGGGTGATGGGTGCGGGTTCGCTGCAAGAGCGGGTGGCTAGGTTGATGGAGCTTCGCAGGGATGAAGGTTACATGGCTGAGTGGTATCCTGTAGATTCTGTGGATGATGATTTGTGCGATCGCGATAAGGGCGATCGATTTGTGTTTATGGAACACAATTGTGCTATTTCTAATGTGGCTGAAACTTTTCCGAGTGTTTGTGGTAATGAGTTGGAGATGTTTGCGGCTGTGTTGCCGGATTGTACGATCGAGCGCACTCACTGGATTATTGATGGGGAGCACCGTTGCGGTTATTTGATTATTGCGAGGAAGGAAGTTCGGCAGCGGATTTTGTAACGGATTTAACGGATGTCACGGATGGCGGATTGGCAGCGGATTTTGTAACGGATTTAACGGATGTCGGTTCGGCAGCGGATTTTGTAACGGATTTAACGGATGTCACGGATTAGCAATAACAAATAACCCTTCGACTACGCTCAGGGCATCGCAAATAACAAATAACAAGTAACAAGTAACTAATAACAAGTAACTAATAACTATGGAACCATTAGCTGATTTTTTAAAGCCGGAAGAGTGCGCGGAAGTTGATATGGCGCTGTTGTCGTCGAAGGAGAAGTTTTCGGCGCGGCTGGCTATTTATGCTTTGAGGGTGTTGAAGCAAATTGCTGGGGAGACTGGTTTGCCGGTGGCTGAGGTGACTAATGGGCAGGTGATGGATTGGATTAAGAATGATGAGAGTATTAAAGGGTCGATCGAGCTTGATGCTAGTTTTGAAAACTTTTTTACGAATTTGGTGGTTGCGTCTTTGCGGCCTTTGAGGCAGATTGCTGTGGAAGCTGGAGGGGCGATCGAGCAATTAACAGTTAAGCAGGTTGTGGCGTGGTTTGAGAAGGATGCGAAGATTCGCAGAGAGTAGGGTATGGATGCTGCGTTTTTGGATTTGCGATCGGGCTGATGGGCGGGCAGGATGCCCAACCCCTACTCCCCACAAGAGAATTTACTCTTTGTGGAACAGGCCGGAAAGCCTGTTCAGCGAGAAAGGTGCAACATCTCAGCAAAAAAATATTTCAAAAAACGCTTGACAAACTGAGGGGAGTTTGGTAATGTAATAAATGTCGAGCAAAAGAGATGCAGCGCATCAAACTTAACGCAGACACAGGATTCAAAGTTTTCAAAGCTTTCCTGGTGCTTATGATGTAATGGAACCACTCCGATCCATCCCGAACTCGGTTGTTAAACGTTGCTATGGCGAAGATACTCGGCGGGTCACTGCCCGGTAAAATAGCTCGGTGCCAGGTTAATAATAAATTAAAGCTCTTTTCCCACAACAACGGAAAAGAGCTTTAGTTTTTTCACAGAATATTTTTGCCCCGTCCGCTCCAACGCCCTGTTAGAAGGCGCTTTGGCGACAATTTCACAACTTCTCTGCCGCTTTCAGCTTGTTTCTTCTGCAAGTCTGCAAATATGGCATCCAAGTCATAATTGAAAGATTTGGCATACTCTTCACGAATTTTGTGAATTTCTTCTACGATTTCATCTTGCAACATAAATTAATTTCCTAGTAGTTCATAAGGCGTACACCTGTTCCACAATAATTACGGAAGATGTCTAATCAGCACCAGAATCTCAACCGAGATTGATGTTTTGCCATAAATCGGCGGTCGCAAACCTAGAAAGATGACCGACATTTGTTGTCGCGATTACAACATCCACAACATCAAGAGTCATCGCCTGTGCTGCCAAAATCATATCGCTGTCAATCGTCTTATCACCTGCTGTCGGTTGTCCTTGCTGACGAGCTTGTGCCCAAAACATCGCAGCTTGTCGCATAGCAACAGTTGTAATGGGTAAATACTCGACCAAGTTGGCTAATTCATCTAATCGAGCAATACCCCTTACCTTGTTTGCCCGCAGCAACTCTCGGCGAACTTCGTAATCGGCTATTTCGGGAATAATCACTCGAATATTGGATGTAATAAGTGTTTGCAACCAGCGAGTACAAAGGGTGCTTTCAGGAGATAGCTTTGGATTCGTAACTAAACCAATTGGGCCTGCATCCAGAACAACGACTCTGCTCACCAACTTACACCTTTTAATTCAATAGGAAATAGCTTGCGATCGGATAAACGATCTTCGTCAAGAGCCTGAATTAGATACTCACCTGTTTCTTGCTGCTCTTCGGCATTTTCTTCATCCATCCAAGACTGAAGCAGATTAACCGATTTTGTCTGCGTTTGTTTTAGCAGAATATGTTCTATCAGCAGTTGCAGAGTGTATGCTTCTGTCGAAAGCCCTTGCTCTTCTGCTCTTTGTGTTAAGTATTGCTCTATTTCTCGTGTCAGAGTGAGGGTGAGTGTCATAGGGTGTTTTTATAGCTATACTTTTATATTTTACAACCTACTAGGCTAAACTGGCGATCGATCATTAAAAAACAGAGGATCGCAAAACGGGCAACCACGGGGGAATTGCTCCTACCAATGGCGAGCACACCAAATGATGACTGTAGGGGCGGGTTCGCCGAAATATTTGACACCCATCGACAAATGACAAAAACCCGCCCCCACCCACCCAAAAATTAACAATTAATTCAATTTAACGATAAGGCGAGGATGGTTATTCGGGATTATTCGTTGGGTGGGGGCGGGTTTATCAAGATTATCGGTGGGTGGCACAAATCATCGGTGAACCCGCCCCTACAAATTTTATTAAATATCGATCGCCCTTAAACCAACTCCATATCACACACACCGGAACTGTCGAATATAGTACCGCCAGGGATAGGAAAAACTAATCCACCACCAAGCCTAAAATTAGGCAGAGCCCCGAATGAAGCGAACCCATTAGCGTTGTCTCTTATACCTTCAATGACCACACTCTGCGATATTCCTGGGCTACCACCGGACGCAGTATCAAAGTCATAACAGTCCCCATAAGAGTTTGACTTGCTTCGGATCTCAAAACTTACCGTGCCACTCGAAGAGGAAACGGGAATGTTTTTGGTTTGTATTTCACCACTTCTTGTCCCAAGTTTTACGAATATGTTGTTTATTTTGTTTTGTGGATCGCAGTACGTGACTTTGACTTCTACCGTTTTTCCATAGTTGAGAACTGAAGGGATGACTTCTGCCTTAAAGACTTGTTCCAAACAAGTTGGTGCTGGTTGAGGAGTAGTCGCAGGTCGATCGCAAAAGTCTATCCCCAGAGACTTTCGGAGCTTAGGTAAAAAGTCTGTTTTAGAGGCTGTTGGCTCCTTTTTCTGAAATAAATCAATGAGTCCAGCAGTAGATGCAGCTAGATCTAACTTCTTTCCTGTACCTTCTGCCAAGTCTCCTGCAAGTTCTCCTGATTTGGCCACTTTCTCAATTGCCTTTCCAAACAATTCTTGAATTACTGCACCAGCAACGTCTTTATCATCACCCCTAAGCACTATACAACTGTAATTAACGACTTTTAACGCAGTCGATACTCCCTTCAATCCTAATCCAACAAGTTCAAGCGGAGCAAAGGCTAAACCACCAACGATTGCAACGTTAGCAGCAAAATCCACCACTCCACCCACTTTGTTAGCTCCTTCACAGAACTTTTTAAGCGACTCACAAGCTTTTGCAAAATCTGGATTGGTAGCTGGAAGAGAAGTAACTGGTGGCTCAGGAGTAGTCGATATTGGAGTTGGCTCGGTTGGCACAGGAAAAGTTACAGAGTCAATAATCTGACCATCCTTGAGCCGCGATATAACACCTCGATCCTGCTTTCCAGTTTCTTTGCTCTGTTGATACTCAATTCGCGCCGTTTCATTAGATCCCTCAAGCGTGATATCCGCACTTGTACCATCTCGACTGAAGCGCGTTGTACTACCACGAACACCCGTTGTGCGATTGGGTACAAATATAACTGATTCTACAAAACGTCCGTCAGCATCATCTTGAAAAACAATTATATATTTGCTACCATCACTCGCCGGAAATTCCATCTGAAATTTGTTATCAGATAGCTTTTTCACTTCCGGTAAATCAATTGTGACTTTATCTTCAGGACGCTCTGGTTCCACATCATAAGGTCTGAATCGACCTCTTAAATCCTCTGGTGTCACTCCCAACACAGTACCTAACAAAGCCCCTGTTGCAACCACCTTAATATCCACAGCCGAACCGCCCGACGGCTGCACCTTCGACTCCAAAACAATATCGGATTCCCTAAGATTTGTGCTAAGTCCGATGAAATCGATCGTTCTTTGAAAGTCAGTAATTAAGTCAAAAGTAGGAGAGCCTAAAGCCGCCTCAGAGCGCAGAAAAAATATATCTTGACCCGCACCACCAGTCAGAGTGTCATTGCCCAAATCGCCAATCAGGAAGTCATCGCCATCTTGCCCATTGATAATATCGTTACCGCGACCACCCCGCAAAAAGTCGTCTCCGCCTGCGCCGAAGATTACGTCCTTACCTGCGTTTCCGTTGACACCATCAGCATTTTCACCACCCTGCAAGGTGTCTGCACCTTCACCGCCAAGGAGACCATTTTGGTCCGCACCGCCACTGAGAAAATCGTTTCCCAAGCCGCCGTAGAGCAAATCAGCACCACCTCGGCCCTCAATTCGGTCATTTCCTTCGTCGCCATAGACGATATCCCCGGATTCTGAGCCTGTAATCGAATCCGCACCGCCTAAGCCTCGCAAACCACCTAAAAGAGTATCGAGCAAGCCAAGGGGAATCGTAAATGTGTCGCTTCCCTCTGTCAAAATGTAAGCACTACCATCGATCGAAAGTGAGCCACTACCGACTTGAGAAGTCGATCGCCCAATATCGCCATCAGCACTACCGGAGATAAAGTCGTTTCCTGTGTTACCATTCAAAAAGTCTTGCGTGACAGAACTTTCTAGCGTATCGTTGCTTCCCAAGCTAAAGATATTCTGGATATTCTGAGAATTTGATAGCGTCTCTTGAGTCGCGGCTTTTTTCGATCCACAGCCACAATCCTCTCGATCCTTGGTGCTGCTACCGTTCAATATGTCATCGTTCTTGTCCAGCAAAGCTAAATTGTCAGGCATACACTGTTGGTTTGTGTTGGTGATTTAAGAAATCTACCTCACCTGTCTCATCTATGTCATGGCTGAAAAAGCCCGAAAAAGACTGAAAAAGCCCGAAGTTTCCTTAACTTTATATTTCTTCACTTAACCCATGCAGCCCAACGACGATCGCCCGTTGCAAGCCGTCCCTGACGATAACGAACTGCTGAAATTGGTCGATGGTCTAATATTTGAAAAAACAGGCAAACATCTCAACACGCTACAACAGTTAGTGTTGCAGGGAATGTATGATGGCAAAACCTACGAAACGATCGCCCGCGACACCCGCTACACTACAAAATATGTCCGAGAAGTCGGCTACAAGCTGCTCAAAACTCTCTCCGCAGTGATGGATGAAGAGATGCAAAAAGGCAATCTCAAAGCTGCGCTAGATCGTAGAAATATCAGCAATACTCCAAACTTCGGCAGAGATTATATTCATCAATACGTCGAATACGTTCACACCCTCAACCTCAAACCCTGTCCTTCTGGACCTAGCAACTCTGACAACAATCGCCCCACTGAATCGAAATTCAAAACTCAGATCGAACGGCTGGAAATTGATGTCGCTGAAGTCGTTTGCAAATTGCACAGTCAAGGTATCGAACCATCTCAAATCGCTCAGTTGCTTGGTTTGCCGGATGCGGTAATCGACAAAATATTGCGTGAATTATCATAGCTAAGGGCGATATTCAATAATTTATGCTGCTTTATAACTTAATTCTTTACTGTCTTCCAAGTACCAGAGAAAAGTATGGGTATCCAGTATAATATTCATGTTTATATATAATCCTTTAAATCTTCGAGAGGTTCATCAAAATCATCAGACATCGAGATTTTATCTTTCCAAATTCCCAGTCCGCCTCGCTTGGCAGCTTTTTCGGTTTGAGGAGCCTCTTGGGCGTATCGGTTAACCATGTATTCCTTCATATCCTCAAGCGGCTCATCAAAGTCATCAGGCAGCGGTAGAACAAACATTCCTTTCATTGTTCCGGCAACTCGACGCTTCTTTGTTGGCTTTTCTTGGGTTGAGTTTTTAGCCTGCTTTTCTATCAAAAACTCAATGTAATGAAGCACTTCTGTCTGAAGAGACTCAGGGAGTTCTTCTAATTTTTCTAAAATGACTGGCTGTATCATGGTTTCTGCTCGCGATCGCCCCATCTACTCCATTAAAGCACCAAAACCCAATGTCAGCAACAGAATAGCCGATTATCTAGCCCGATCGCCCAAAATCGCACTCACACCATCATCATTCTGCAACTTGCCGAAAATCACCCGATCGACTATTATTCCTAGTAGCAGTCCTAGACGCACGGGTAGTCAGAAACCGGGTTTTTTCCGAGATTCTTTGTTACAGCCCAATTCAATCGCAAAAACCCGGTTTCTTGGGTTTTGATGCGTAATTCCTATTGATATAACAACCGACAAAAACATGACAGCAATATTGCCACCTTGGATAGTTTTAGACTCCCTACTGCACAACTGGCTGCTAGAAGATATCGGTAGGGGCGATCGCACAACATCGGCTTTATTCCCCGCAGCCAGCATCCAGGGTACTGCTAAATGGATTGTCAAGGAGGCTGGAGTCGTCGCTGGATTGCCGATCGCACATCGCACATTTAAACTTTTAGACAGCAGCCTCAGTTTCATCCCCCAAGTACCCGAAGGGAAACTGTGCGAAAAAGGAGAAGTAATCGCCGAGATTTCCGGCAATTTCGATGCGCTGCTAACGGGAGAAAGAGTAGCTTTAAACTTGGCAATGCGTTTGAGTGGCATCGCTACTTTAACTCAGAAATATGTTGACAAAATTGCCGATTTGCCAGTGCAATTAGTGGATACTCGGAAGACAACACCAGGATTGAGATTGTTGGAAAAATACGCGACTCAAATCGGCGGTGCTTGCAATCATCGCATGGGATTAGATGATGCGGTGATGATTAAAGACAATCACATTGCGACGGCTGGGGGAATTGCCGAGGCGATCGCCCTTATTCGCAATTCTATCCCCTATCCGCTGACAATCGAAGTTGAAACGGAAACTCTGGCTGAGGTAGAGACAGCATTGCAGCACAAGGCGGATATCATCATGTTGGATAATATGTCCTTCGATTTGATGCGGCAGGCTGTGGCAATAATTCGCGAAAAGAGCGATCGGGTAAAAATTGAAGCTTCCGGGAATGTGACTTTGGAAACTATTCGGAGTGTGGCGGAAACCGGAGTTGACTATATTTCTACGAGTGCTCCAATTACGCGATCGACTTGGCTGGATTTAAGTATGAAAATCAGTTGACAGTTGACAGTTGACAGTTGACAGTTGACAGTTGACAGTTGACAGTTGACAGTTGTCAGTGGGAGCATCTCAGTTTTTTATCTATAGTGCGAGCGTCCCCGCTCGCGTTTTTTATCTATAGTGCGAGCGTCCCCGCTCGCGTATTGTACAATACGCGAGCGGGGACAGCACTATAATAAGACAAATGCTTTTTATAAAAATGAGATACTCCGGTTTACAACTATCAACTGACTACTGTTAACAGTCAATTATTAGACATCTCCCATAATTGTTGTGGAACAGGCATCCTGCCTGTTCAAAATTGGCATTTTGGGAGGGTTCTATTGGTTAGTTATTACCAATAACAAATAACAAATAACCAATAACCAATAACTACTTCGAGATAAAATGCACCCAAAAATTCCCATCAGCCATACAAACGCTGCGGATTAAGCGATAGGAATAGTGCAAGTAAGAACCGCTGACAGTTGTGTCATAACCCGTGGGGAACCATTCGCCATAGGGATCGTGAACGAAGAATCCTTCGCTGTCGTAGCCTGTGGCAACTATAATGTGACCGAAAGATGTGAAGTATCCGTGGATGACAGCGGGATTTCCGCTGGCGAGCCAATCTTGAACGTCATCAATCGTTGCATTCTCGGTAAAGTAATCTTGAGCGCCGTAATCTCTAACAATTTTGGCTAAATCTCTCGGTTCCCAGCGACTGTAACCTTTGTCGATCGCATATTGGTAGAGTTCATCTTCATATTGTCCGGTTTTTTGGCGCCGGGGAACTCTCAAAAAGTCCAAACACATCGCGATGGAAGTAACATTGCAAGAACCTGTAGGATTGTACAAGTTATCCATTTGCGATCGATAAGGAATGCCCAGTCTGACAGTCGGCGGATTCGGTTTGGGATACAGCAAAACGCCGTCTAGAGTAACTTGAGCGTGTCCTCCGTAAACATACCAAATCCCTGAACCTTTGAAAGACTCGTTGCGGAGAGCAACTCTGATATGACCGCGAATCGGAGCAAATGCTAGGAGTTCAAACTCTTTTCCCGCTGGGATTACTTGTTTTTCCGCTTCCTGAAGTTGAGAAGACGCCAGCGGTTTTGATTTAAAAATTGTGTCTTTGAGGATTTTCAGGATGGGGCGAGGTTTGGGAATGTCCCCCGGTTTGGTTTCGATCAGCTTTTGGGCTGTGATTGCTCCCAAAAAACCCGGCTCGCCGCACTTCATCAGGGTTTGAAATCGGTGGAGGGCTGCGGTAGAAAGAGGGCCAAAGATGCCGTCTACTGGAGGTTTCAGTAAACCTAGGTCAATGAGGCGACTTTGAATTTGGCGGCTCAGTTCGTCGTCCGCAGCGATCGCCCTAGAATCATACCTAATTTTTGACTTGAGAAAGTTTTGTAATTTCATGCTTCCCTGCGCACTTCAACGATTCCAAGTTTATACTCTCAGAAAATTACGGCAATTTTACCGATCGTCCGCACCTTAAGGGCTTTGTATTCATGATTCGATACAAACCTTTAAGGCGACAGCCGATCGAACTTGATATCGTGTCCGGTCGATCGATCGCAATAAGATTGGTTCGTAGTACGGACTTTAGTCCGCTCTTAAGTTGCGGACTAAAGTCCGTACTACGAACCTTTTTTTGTGACGATCGTAGATCGGACGTGATATGACGCAGTATTCTCTAATCTAAGATGACGATAATTTAACTTTTTTGTGCCGTTGCAAGTCTCCCTAGCTTAGCCATGAAACGATCGCGCTGTTTAGCAAAAAGTCGATTTTATGCTTCGCTGGGGCGAATTACCACCACACCCATGGCGTCGGGAGATAGGTATTTGACGGCGGCTTCCCGAAGATCCTCGGCAGTTTGAGCTTGGATACAGGCTGCGTAGTTGAGCGCGGGAGCGATATCTCCTACCATCGACTGATAGTAACCGTACAAACTTGCTCGATCGCTCGGAGTTTCGTTACCGAAGATAAACCGATTTGCTACTTGGGTGCGGATGCGGGAAATTTCGGCATCTGTCACCAGTTCGGTTTGTAGAGTGCGGATGTGTCCGACGATAGCTGCTTCCACTTCTTCTATATTTTCTGTCGCTAGTTGAGCAGAAATCGAGAATACACCGCCGAGTCGCTGAGTCATGTTGCTGACAGAAATTGACGAGACTAGCCCTCTGTCTTCGCGCAAATCCTTAACCAAGCGAGTTGTGCGCCCGTGGCCCAAGACTGTCGCCAAAACGTCGAGGGCATAGGTTTCAGACATTTCCACGAAACCTGGCACCCGCCACATGACGATCAGTCGAGCTTGCTGGAGGGCTGAGTCTACAAATTCGCGGCGGACTGTTTCGGTAAATGGCGATTCTTGGCCGTAGTTGAGAATTTCCGATTCTGGGTGAAAGCTGCTGACGGCGGGCAGATTTATGGTGCTGTTTTGTGCTGTGCTTTTGGTGGCAAAACTTTCTGCGACAATTTCAATTAGTCGATCGACCGGCAAGTTACCTACAGCGACTGCTGTCATCGCCCCTGGCTGGTATCTGCTGCTGTGAAAATCCCGCATTTGTTGGGCGGTAAGATTTTCGATGACGGAAGTCGGGCCGAGTACGGGTCGTTTGTAGGGCAGGACTTCAAAGGCTAATTGCATCGATCGCTGATAGGTGCGGCGGCGCGGATTGTCTTCGGATCGTCTAATTTCTTCTAATACTACCAGCCGTTCGCGATCGAAGGCGTCATCGGGAATGCTGGCGTTGAGCAAGACATCGACTTGCAGCGGGGCTAGTTCGGCAAAATCTTTAGGAGCTGTAGTGATGTAATAGTTCGTGTAATCTTGGCTGGTAGCTGCATTAGTGACAGCGCCGCGTTGTTCGATCGCCCGCTCAAATTCTCCGCTCGGAATGCTGGGAGTTCCCTTAAAAATCATGTGTTCTAAAAAGTGCGCCATACCGTTGATTTCGTCGGATTCAACGGCTGAGCCTAAATTCATCCACACGCTGAGGTTAACGGCATCGACCGGCAAGTGTTCGGCTATAACTGTGAGGCCGTTGGGGAAATGGCGCACTGTTGGGGCGTTGAGGGGCGATTTGGAGGAGGCTTTGAGTAGGGTTGATGTCATGCGCTTTTAAAATTATCTTGTTATCTATATCTTAAAGGGTCTTTTACGAAGGGATCGGGCATTTGGCATCTGCCATTGGCTATAAAAACTGCGATCGTTCTGGTTTTTCACTCTTGGACGCACCAAATGGCTAAAAACCCGGTTTCTTCCTAGATACCTCGTTACCAAACCGAATATTCTGCGAGAAACCGGGTTTTTTCCTCACTCCTAGGCGGAAGTCCTGTTAAGATTTCTGCGATGGCTGCTCCGTCGTTGCCGATCGCGATCGTTAATTTATTTTAATAATTTGTGCAAAGTCCTCAGTTTTTTGGTGACAGCACTCAATGGACAATCGAAAATTGCATAAAAATTTAATATTTTCACAGCCTGCTTGGCAGCGATTTGGGCGATCGACCTCCGGGAAAATCGGCTTAATTTTGACTGTAGCGCTGATTGTTGTGGCAGTGTTAGCCCCCCTAATTTACCCTTACAATCCTGCGGTCGATCGCGATTATTTATCCCGATTAGTGGCTCCTAGCGTCAAACATTGGTTCGGAACCGACGGTTTGGGGCGGGATTTGTTAGTGCGGGTATGGCACGGATTGGGGATATCTTTGATTGTCAGCCTGGTTTCTGTGGGTGCGGGATTATTTGTGGGCTCTCTGTTGGGGCTCTTGGCTGGATATTTTCGCGGATGGGCTGAAGTGGCGATCGGGATTTTGGCGGATATTTTGCTAGCTTTTCCTTCGATCTTACTGGCGATCGCCATTGTTACCGTCACCGGGCCCAGCTTGCAAAGCGTAATTATCGCCGTCAGCGTCGTCCAAATTCCGATTTACATCCGCCTCACACGCAGCATGGTGCTATCCCTGCGAGAACAAGAATTTGTGTTAGCTGTCAAGGCCTTAGGCGCCAGCGACTTGCGGATTATTTTTCGCCACATTTTGCCGGGAAGTCTCGCCCCGCTTGTTGTACAAGCAACTCTTTCCACAGGTACAGCGACGCTAGAAGCTGCTGGTTTGGGTTTTCTCGGTTTGGGCGCGCAGCCACCAGCCCCAGAGTTGGGGACGATGCTTTCCGATGCTTTCAAAGGCGGATACGCTCTTTCGTCTCCTTGGACGATTTTGTTTCCCGGTTTGCTGATTACCTTGACAGTTCTGGGTTTCAACCTTTTAGGCGACGGGCTGCGAGACGTTTTAGACCCCAGGGGGAATTAAAGGGGAGAGTCGGACAGTGGGAGAATTTATACTTTTGGCTTCAAAATCTAAAATCTAAAATCTAAAATCTAAAATCAACTTGACTGGTGTCACAATGTACGCGAAACTTTACATACAACTGATGTATTGCTTCTACCTATTAATAACTTCTGTTAAGTTGTGACTCAAAACCTATCAATTAGTCAAAATTGATATAGCGGTTTGTCAGTCCGCCAACTCTTAAGAAGCGACCTCAGGAGGCATCGTCCCCGGCTTGCTGGTGTCGGTGTCATTATTGTTCCTATTCAGTCAGCCCGGATTATGGAAACACTAGAATTTGTCATTTATCCAGATGGCCGCGTACAGGAAACAGTCACCGGCATTGTCGGTGCTTCCTGCGCTGAGGTAACGGCAGCAATTGAAGCCCAGCTCGGTGTGGTGCTTCATCAAGAGTCAACATCTGAATATTTCGCGCAAGTGCTGCATCAGTCAGCCGAAGCGACGGCCCAAGTGGCTTTTAGCGATTGGTAATCTTTTTTGTTCAGTTCACTTAAATTTTTTTGGAACCACCATGTCACACTTTAGCCAAATTAAAACCCAGATCCGCAATTTGAATTCTTTGGAAGCTGCTTTAACTGACTTGGGTATCGACTGGAAGTCTGGCCCCACTGAGGTGCGCGGCTATCGCGGCCTCACCAGCACTGCTGAGGTGGTGATTGAGCAAAAAAACGGCTATGACTTAGGTTTTAGCTGGAACGGGACTGAGTATGAATTGGTGGCGGATTTGCAATTTTGGCAGCAAGCTTGGTCTGTCGATCGTTTTCTGAATAAGGTGACTCAGCGCTACGCTTACCATACTGTGGTGAATGAAAGCGCTAAGCAGGGTTTCCAAGTTTCTGAGCAAAAGCAAAATCAAGACGGTTCGATCCGCTTGGTGGTTCAGCGCTGGTGCGCTTAAGGGTTGTTTGAGATTTTTACAATTCAAGTCTCATCTCAAGTCCGCCCGTGCGGACTTATTTATTATCAGAAAATTGGGTTGAAAACCCTGTCCTTGTAGCACGGCTTTTTGCCATTTTTAAGTAAAATAAAAAATCCATCTTCACCGAATAGCGGGGGTTTGAAGCCCCTGCCTTTAGGCAGATTGTGATAAGAACGGAGTTTAAATCTCCGTTCTTATCACTTCGCTGTCAACTGTCAACTGTCAACTGTCAACTGTCAACTGTTTAAAAATGAATATGGTAGGATAAACAAATCAGACAAGATTTAAAAACCTACCCCCGGACTGGGGGAAAGTCTACGCCCAAAACATTTTTGAGGAGATATGACTACGCACTTGAGAGTGCAAACGTAGTCAGCCTGGGAACCCACGCTTGCGCGGGATATTTTGACAGAAATGTCTTAAGAATCCCCGTACCTTTAGGTCGGGGAGTGTCAATATTGTGAGGGATCTAAATGTCTGAGCTTTCTGGACTCGGAATAGATACAGCAGGCGATCGCACTGGTTTAGAACCGGAGTTGGGCGGATTTTTGCGGGATGCGCCCGATCGCACTGGTTTAGAACCGGAGTTGGGCGGATTTTTGCGCCAAAAAGGCGTCTATGTTGACGAGATTACCTGCATCGGCTGCAAGCATTGCGCCCATGTTGCTCGCAATACTTTCTACATTGAGCCGGATTACGGGCGATCGCGCGTAGTCCGACAAGACGGAGATTCCGAAGAGTTGATTGCTGAGGCGATCGACACTTGTCCGGTAAATTGCATTCACTGGGTTGACTACACCGAACTCAAGAACCTCGAAGAAGAGCGTAAGGATCAGGTGATTCCCGTAGTTGGTTTTCCCGTGGATATGGCTACAGTTCAGGCGGGTGTTCGCCAGCGCCAGAAGGCTAAGGGCGATCGTAAGTTCAAACACAACTATTGAAACCCACAATCAAAATCCACAGCTTGAAACCTGTGGCGACAAAAACAAAGCCCGCCTGCGCGGGCATTTTTTATACAAAATATAACTTTCTCCGACTCTTAGTCCGCGGAGGCGGACTTCGTTTGTATAGCAGCGGTTTCAACCGCCGAGTCAACCCCCAAGTTATGAACAACAGATTATTTCAAAGGATGGTGATCCGCGAGAATTTTCTCAACTCTAGCCTCATCAATTCTCGCAGTCAATCTAGTTGCCTCATTGTTATCCCGAATCGTTTTTGCTAAAGTAAAAGACGAACCAACCGAAAAAGTTAAACCCATACCCACGAAACTTTTTACCCAGATATCTACGGGCAGATAAATGACACCTATAGCCGTAGTGGAAATAGCTAGAATAAAGGAAACCCAGCACTGTAAAATCCAAGCATTAGTATCTCTTTGACGTACAATTTGTTGCTGCATAATGCCTCTATCTAAAATATATCTTTTGGTTCATTAACTTCAATAATAGAGAGTATAAATGAAGCGATCGGGAGAGATAGGGACAGTTTGGATAAGTGCACAGGGCGATCGATATTTTTAGTAAAAATGCGATCGCTGTAGATAGGGTTTAAGGCTCTCTAAAGACTTGGTGGGAGTAGACAGTTAGGAAACTGCACTAAGGGAGATTGATTTGGGATGATTTACTCACTGGTTTTAGAGCATTCTCAAAAGTTCTTTTCGGTTCTTGCAGGGCTTTACCAAACCCGACTGGTACACCTTAGCGATGAAAGGTGATTGATTCCCACGAATAAATCGTTGCATATTTTCCAAGGCATTTACAAAAGCTTGTGCCACTACAACTCCAGAAACATCGCCACCCACAAATGCAAACAGCCGTACATTACTTTGAGCCACAGCCAATAACTCCAAAGGACGACTAGCAATTTTCTTGTCCTTTGTAAGTACCACCCAATTGTGTTCTCCAACTATCCTCAGCCAATCCTAATCATTGAGGTCTTGACTAAAATGATCGTCGTGAATTTCTACTGTAGCTCCCGAATTTCGTAATGAATCTGCCAGTTTTTTTCCTAAACATCTGTCAATAAAAAATATCTCATTCATGCTACTAGCGGAAGTTGGCAGCGAATACCTTCCTCTATTTGGAGGCGCGAGCAATTGTAGTCCTCGGCAAGTTCGTCTATGGAATCACCCGCCTTGTAACGTTCTGCCAGCATAGCTGTGGGAATGCCAGTTCCAGCTAAAACAGGGCGGCCAAAGGAGATTGTGGGGTCAATCATCACTGTTTTAGGTTCGTCGGAACCTGGTAGCTTCGTGAAAGGGAAGAGTTTGATAGGTAATCCAGCTTCATCTCGTACAATGCGATCGAAATAAGTGTCTAGAATCTGCCTCGCTTCCTGCTTCCTGTCCGATGTTGCAAGCTTCTGTCCGCATTTCTCAAACAAAAGAGCAATTCCCTCGACTTGAAACTCAATTCGAGCGTATAAGTGAGGATTAGAAAAATTACGGTTGACGCATTTGAGAGCCGTACTAAGTTCCTGGCGGGAGAAGCCTGTAGCCTTAACAATAGCAATCAACACATGAGCCTCTACCAAATTGGTGAAAGAAAGTAGTCTAGTTTTGGACTGGGGCAGCAGTTCAAGATTATTGTGTTGAGGTAACTCAATCAACGGCTCAAAGAAGTGCTTGTCCGTTTTTGTTTGCGAGTACCAGCCAACAACCCAATGTCGCAACATATCTCTCCGCAGCCTGAGATATTGTGCTGCTTGAGGGATAGAATATATCGGAATATCCCGCAGTTCAAAGTTGTTAGTATCAGCCATAGCAGTTGTCCTAATTCTAAATACTTATATTTTTGCACAGTTCGCGGGCGATCGCAAAAATCTCTCCCGACCATACCCAGATACCCGACTTCTTCAAGAAACCGGGTATCTAAAGCAACCTATTTAGCTGCTGACAGCGCTGCGGATTACTTATTTTTCTGCTGAGTCTTGGCTTGTTCGATCGCAATTTCCCTCACAGCTTGGAAAGAACTCAAATTCGACGAACCCTCAATCGCCTTCACCGCCAAATCTTGAACCTGTTTCAAAGCAGAATCAAGCTGTTTCGACAAACTCGCAATCCGCGATTCCTGATTTTGAATTGTCTGCAACATTCCTTGAATTTGCAATTCATAATTTTGCTTTTGTCCCTCGATATCCTTAGCCGACAAATCAGCCTTAACCTTAGCTTGATAATTGCCAATATTGCGACCATTATCTTTCCCATTCTTGATATTAGCTTCCAGTTCCTTCGGGAAAGCTTCCACCTTAGCCTTAACTTCAGCAGACAATTTTTCCCGTTCCGAAATAGATTTTTCCCGTTCCGCCCACTGTTTCTCCTGTTCCTGACGAAACTCTTCAATTTCTTGATACAGCCTTTTCTGACGCTGTTCGTATCCTTCGATATCCAAATCTCGCTGAAGATTCAGATCGTAATCATACAACTCTTCATCCCGATCGCAATTTTTTTGCTGATTCTCATTGCGTTCTGTAACAGCCAACTTTTGCAACTCCTGCTCTTTTTCCCAAGCTAGACGCTGTTCCAGCAATTCCTGTTCAACAGTATCGCGCTGTTCGGTGAGTTCGTTAGTAAAAGTTTTCGCACTTTCTTCGTACTGCTGAATCAAATTATCCAGCGTATCTTCCGCAACATCTTCTAAACTGTGCAACTCTTGCAGTTGTTGAATTTCGTCGCCCACTGTGCGCCGCAATTCTTCCAGTTTAGCAGCTTCCGAAGTTAATTTTTCCGACAACTCGCTGACAGCGCCACCAAAGCCAAATTGTAGCAAGATTAAATTATCAATTGTGGACTGCATTTTTTGTTGAGATTGAGTTAAAGCCATTGGTTTTTGTGCCTCCACAATAGGTTTTTCTGGTGCTGCTGCTGCTGCTGCTGGTTGTTTTGGAGAAGCATTTAGCTGTTTAATTTGCAATTCTAACGCAGCTTTTTCTTGCGCGGCTTCCTTGTACGCTTCTAAGATTTCAGCCTTAGTGCTTTTGTCCGTAAGTTTTTTGTTCATGGCTTTTCATTTGTTAATATTTGGGAATTTGTTTCGTAGTAAGGACTTCAGTCCTCAAGTGTTGAGAAAATAATGAATAAAGTCCTCACTGCGAACCGGGGAAAGGACTAAAAGCCTCACTACCAACCGGGTTTTAAGCTTTGCTCGCAAAAGCTTTCATTGCCAAATCTTGTGCTTGCTTCATCGTAGCTTGCAGTTGTGCAGAAATTTCGGCGATTTGTTCAGTTTGGCGCTGCATTGTCTGCTGTAAAGATTGTACTTTCAACTCATATCCCTGCTTGCTTCCTTCCCATTCTTTATCCGCTAAATCTGCCTTGACTTTAGCTTCGCGGGAAACTTCTTGAATTGCTTCTTCTTTAGCTTTGATGTAAGCCTGTTTGAGTTCTTCTTCAAATCCCGCAGCTTTGGTCTGATTCTTTTCAAACTCCGCTTGATTGTCGCTGAGGACTTTTTCTCTTTCTGCCCAGTTTTTATCTTTTTCGCGGGTAGACTCTTGCAATTCCCGTTCTAGTTTGCGCTTCGTTTCTTCGTATTCGTCGGTTTCAATTTTGCGATCGCGCTGCAATTCGTATTGATAATCTGCCGCTTCCTGCTGGCGCTGTTTAGTTGTGAATGCAGTTTTTTCGGAAACTGCGGTGTCAAATTCTTGCTGTTCTTTCCCCCAAGTCTTGCGTTTTTGGGTCGTGTCTTTTTCGATAATTTCACGTTGGTTCGCAGCATTTTGTTCGAGTACAGTCAATTTTTCTTGATGCTCTTGAGTTAAAATGTGGAGGGCATCTGCTACAACTCGAATTTGCTGCAACTCTTGTAATTGTTCAGCTTCAATGTCGATCGCCTTTTTTAACTCATCTAATTTTGAAGATTCCGCCTTCAGTTTTTCGGAAAGTCCGCTGGTGATGCTACCGAAATCTAATTGTAAGTCTGCCAAGCCTTTAACAATGCTGTCAATTGTGTAGGTAGAGGCGACTTCGAGGAGTTGTTTATTTTTAGCTTTTTCGGCTGATTGTTCTTTCGTTTCGACTTTAGATTCAATCTTTTTCTTTTCTGCTAAAATCTGCTGAAAACTTTGCAAAATTTTGGCTTTGCTATCTTTAACATTTGCTAGTGTCATAATGCTTGTTGCTCCTGATTCAAACTTTTCGAGACCTTGTTACTAAGACGTGTTGAACTATCCTAAGTTCCGGAGTTGGCTGAGAATAGATCGATATTTTTTGGCTGCATTTGGTGGGAAGTTTGGATGATTGCTCTCAAGAGATTTGAGAATTTTTTTACAGCGAGCGCACCGATTGGCTTGCCAGCACTCGCAATCGTCAACTATACTTACAAGTGTGTCTTTAAGCAGTTGATTTTCCGAGAGCAAAGCTTGGTAATTTCGCCGGATAGATTCGGCAACTACACTCATGTGCTGGAAGTCTTCGGTGAGACTTTCGATGTCGTTAATTGTATCTGCCCGAATTTGGTCGAGTAGCTCGCAATTTTCTCGCAAACGGCTTTCTTGCAGGTTGGGTTTGGTTTTAATTTTCGTTAATTTCTTCATTTTACTTTTCGCTGTCACAGTTACGGAAAAGGCGCGATTAAATCGCGCCTTTTCCACAAAATTAGAACAAGTCAGCAGTTGCTCTGTCTTCCGCTGATGGCAGCGACATATTACCGTTGGAATTCAAAGCAATAGCATCGCTTTCACCGTTGGCGTGAGCGGCCATCAAGGATGCAACTTGTGCTGCTGGTAGGTTATCTAAACAAATCATAGCCCTGGTTCCTTCCAAGTCAATCATCCGCGATTGATTGCTCAGATCGGATAAAACTGCTGCTGCTTGATCGATAACTCCCCAGTCTTTTCGCTCCATCCACGACCATTTTAAACTGTAGTAATTAATCGGTTTTACTACTCCGCTGTCGTCGGGTTTTTGACCGGAATGTTTGACAAATTCGGGGATAAAAATTCCGGTTGCTGGCTCTACGCCGCGCGATTGAACTGATGCGACTAAACGGTTAAAATCGTTCAAACTGCGGTTTTTGATGTAGGTGACCATGACAACTCCTTGGGGCAGTTCGCCTGTTTCTGCGACGAACCAAAGTTGACCCCAAAGTGTGTGGGAAGTTTGACCGAGGGAACCGAAGAATTTGGCAAATTTGAGGATGGTGATCGAACACTTGGAACCATAGTCTGTGTCGCCGATCGCCCATTGGCCGCTTTGGCAATTGTTGCGAACGGCGATCGGAATTTCTGGTACTAGCAAAGCATTGCTCGGTTTGGCACCAAATACTGAAAATGTAGGTCTTTCTTTTGTAGTAGTCATTGTTCGTTTTTCCTTGGTTATTTATTTGCTGGTAATTGGTAATGGGTAATTGGTAATGGGGAATTGGTAATTGGTAATTGGTAATTGGTAATTGGTAATTGGTAATTGGCTAATTCTCCCACTCTCCCCCTCTCCCCCTCTCCCACTCTCCCCCTCTCCCCTTCCGATTACCGAATAAGATGTGTTGTCGCTTTTGGTTCTGGATATGTGTATTCAAGCATCGCCTCTTGTTGAGCTTGAATAATTCGCAGCGCGGTGAGCAAATGCTCTAACGTTTCTAAGTGCGCTGGGGTGAAGTGGATGCTGAAGCCTTCGCCATCCCGTGCGTAGCCCGGACAAACCAGTGAGGCCGAGCTTTGTTCTTCGTGGGTGGCGATGTATAGCCAGTCATCGTCTTCGAGCTTGTAATGCGTGTCTGTCCAGGTTCTCAGCATTTGCTATCTGTTCCTCCTTAATTTGCTGCGTACAAGCGTTTTGACGCCCAGCGCCGATCGCTCCTCTAAAGTTAATGGTGCTATATCTAGTGTTTTGTCTGGGATATTTTGCACCCTCAACCATACCTGTGCGGTTAAGTTGGTTGATTAAACCGTCAACTAAACCTATGGTAGCCTGTGTTGATTTTCCCGTCAAGTATTTTGTTGAACTTTTCATCAAAACAGGCTAGAATGCCTGTCAGGAGGCGAAAAACCGTGGAACAAACATTTGGAAGACTGATCCGTCAAGCTCGCAAGGACAAAGCTTACTCACAACGTGAGCTAGCGGGTATGTTAAGTGTGGATTTTACTTATTTGTCGAAGCTGGAGAACGATCGCGCCGATTATGCGCCAAAAGAGGAGGTAATCCGAGCATTAGCGCGGAATCTCGATATCAACGAAGAGGAATTGATTTTTCTGGCGGGGAGACTGCCTCAGCAGTACGAAGCGCTGCTGAAGCAGAATCCGAAGGAAATGCAGGCTCTTTTCCGGCGGATGCAAGAAAATCCAGATTGGCTCAAACAATCTTTTGAAGCGTAACAGAGGCCTATCACAGTGAGTATTTTTAAACCGTATTGCTTCTATCCCAAAGAATCGATCGAGCGTTTGGCTTCGGACATCCTGATGCAGATGCAGAAAACGCAAAATTTTGCTCCGAAATGGCCTTTTGAAGCGACAACGGTGGCTGATTTCCTGGATTTGGGCGTAGTCTGGGACTGCATTGAGCCCGATGAGGAAGGTGCGATCGCCGCCAGGATTTTACCCCAGCAGCGGTTAATCGAAATCAACGAATTGATTCTCGAAAAACCGCCGGGGTTCATCGAATCGACGATCGCCCACGAAATCGGCCACTGGGTGCTGCACGTCAATCAAGACGAAGCAGACGGAACTGTGAAACAGTTGGAACTCAACCTGGGCGATACAGAAAAAACCGCCCAGGATGTCGAGGAACCGTTTGTGTGTCGGGGCGCGGGTGCGGATAATAAGGTTTTGTCGATCGAATGGCAAGCGCAATATTTCGCAAGCTGCTTGTTAATGCCCCGATGTATTTTGGAAGATAAAAGACAGGGACGGGATTTAACAAAGTGGTCGCATTTATACAAAATGAGAGATGAATTGGGAGTGAGCATTTCCAATTTAACAAACCGCTTGCAAGAGTTTGGTTGGATTTACATTCCCAAGGGAACCCGCGAGATTTATGCCGGGAAAGAGGCAGCAAACGGTCAGCAGCGGTTGTTCGGGTAAAATTTGATTGAATTTGAGATTTGAGAGAGATTCTCGAATCTCAGCTTTTTTTGGTGTCAGGAATGGCGGAAATAATATCAGGGAATAGCGAAGAAGAGCGAAACAGGAGACAAGACAAGCTGCTTACCAAGCAGGAGATTGAGAGATTGAAAATAGGAGGAGTTGACATTCACGAAATCAAAAATGAAGAAAATGCTTCTAAAAAAGACCTTTACAAAGACAGAGATGGAAACATCTACGTCAAACCTAAATGCGGCATGAGTCCGGGCGAACCAACAGATCTAAACATTAATGATTTCTAATCACATTTAACAGGAGTCTGAGGATGGAATCAGAAATTTACGCTTATTTTGCCTTAATTGGAACTGACTTATCTCCAGAAGAGGTAACAGAAAAAGTGGGCATAAAACCAACTAAAACTTGGAAAATTGGCGACTTAATTCACTCAAAGGCTACTATCCGCAAAAAGTATAATGGCTGGAGAGTAGATTCTCAACTTAGCAAGTCGGACGACTTAGAATCTCACATTAAATCTGTGATGGAACAACTTCAACCGGGATGGCTATCTTTGGTAGAGTTGTGCAAGCATTGTAAAGCCGAGATTGCTTGCGTCATTTATTACAGAAGTGGCAGTGTGCCAGCGATTCATTTTGATAAAAGTATCGTTGAAAAGGTACATCAATTGAATGCGGCAATTGATGTTGATTTTTTTGTTTTGCCAGAGGAGACTGCCTCGGATGAAGCAGTAGCAGCATGAGGGGCATAGCCTTGTGCACACACAAAGAGCGATCGCCCTTCTGGGTTCCTTGCTTCCTACTGTGGTACAGTATGAATGAAAAAAATCAGGGCTTACCAGAAAGAATTGGTTGAAAGCCCCAAGCCGGAGCGGGGAGAAATTAAAATTAGACTATTCATTACTCCAATCCTCTTCCTTCTAGGTAGAGGTCGCTCTCAAACTGTCAACTGTCAACTGTCAACTGTCAACTGTCAACTGTTGAAGCATGGTGGCTAGAAACCGGGTTTCTACGATTTTTACATTGAGTGACGAGAAATAGACGAAGAAACCCGGTTTAGTAAAGTCAGCGCGCGCAACTCATAAACAAATATACTGTGCAAATTATGCAGACAAATATCAGTCTGATTCTCGAAGCTTGTCAAGAGTTAAATATCAGTTATGAAATCCTCGCACCAAACCAAAACTTAGTTAGAATCAAACTGAACGGTCAAGACTATTATTTTGTCAATTTCAGTATGCCGTTTAACAACGAGCAAATCGTACACATATTTAAAGACAAAGAATATACCTATCACTTGCTAAAAGGCAAGATTCAAACTCCTCACACCCTAGGATTTCTCTCGCCTTTTTGCGAGGAAAAGTATCACAAATATTTAGAGTTTAAAGATTGTGCAGAAATTGCAGCCGAAGTGAGTAAAACATTTTCGCTACCCGTGATTGTGAAAAGAAATCGCGGTTCGGCGGGAAACAATGTATTGCTTTGTGAAACGAAAGAGCAAGTTCAAGCAGCGATTGAACTTGTATTTAATGTCAATAGCAAAGATTATGACTATGTTTGTCTAGCTCAAGAGTACATTGATATCCGACACGAATATCGGGCGGTTTTTTTCAATCACAAGCTGGTTTTGCTGTATGAAAAAGATAAATCAGACGCTAAATTTGCGGGGAATTTAAGCCCGCTGCACTGGGAGGGTGCAAAAGCTAAGCATATTACCGACTCAGAGATTATTTCGGAAATTGAAAATTTTGTTCGCCCTGTTTTTGAAGAGATTCGGATTAATTATGGTGGGTTTGATATTGCGCTAGATACAAATGGGAAATATTGGTTAATTGAAATTAATTCAAGTCCTAATTTTGAGATTTTTGTGAGAGATAATCATCGCCGGATTGCTGTAAAGATGTTTAAAGATATGTTGGAGAGCTTGACTATTAATCAAAAGCCGTAAATGTTCGATTTTAGAGATGCGCTACAATTAACTAAATCCAACAATTACACAAGAAAACATAATGACAGGACAAGTATTAGAAGTAGAGGGTACGTGGGAAGAGATTGTAGCCCTATCCGAAAAATTTGCTGGACGCAGAGTTCGCATCATCCTTCTTGCTAACGAAGACGAAGAAGCACTCCCATCTCCAGAAGAGAGCTTTCGGCAAGCATGGCTGGAAATAAAGACCGGAAAAACTAGACCTGTATCGGAACTGTGGGAAGGTATTGATGCAGCGATCGAGATGATGGAGTCTCTGCCAGAAAATTTACAGCAGCAAGTAGCAGAATACTTGAAAGAGTATATCGCAGACTTAAAAGATGAGCTTCAATGGGAAGAATCTTTCAAAAAAACACAACCGCAACTTGTGGCGGCTGCCAAACGCGCAAAACAAGAAATTGCTCTTGCTAAGGAACCGCTGAAGTCAGCAGAAGAGTGTTTTCGCCAAGGATGGTACGAAGCAATGACAGGGCAGACTATACCGCTTTCTGAACTGTGGGATGGAATTGATGCAGAATAATCCTCCTTTAAGGCAGATTATACCCACGCGAGAATTCCAACGCGACTTACGCGCTCTTTCTAAAAAGTACCGCCATATCCGATCGGATGTTCAGCCAATTATTGAAAAACTGCAAGCTGGAGAGTTGCTGGGAGTTCCGATACCTGGGATTGGTTACGAAATATTTAAGGTGCGTGTTAAAAACAGCGATGTTCAAAAAGGAAAAAGCGGTGGATATAGATTCATTTACTACCTTCAAACAATGACGATCGTTATCTTGATTGCCATTTATTCAAAATCAGAACAATCAGATATTGCCGCCGATCGAGTTTTAGCAATTATCAGCGAATTTAACGAGTTGATTGAAGACGCAGGAGAAACGACAGAAGAAATACAAGATAAGGACTAAAGTCCTCACTACAAACCTTAGATTACATCCTCTCCAACACTTGAATCCCTAACAATCCTAATCCTAACTTCAAAGTCCGTGCCGTCAAATCGCACAAAATTAACCGCGAAGTCCGTAACGGTTCCTCCGCTTTCAACACCGGACATTGCTCAAAGAATTGATTGAACTTTTGACTTAATTCAAACAAATACTGACAGATTCGATTCGGCAACAAATCGCCGCCAACAGCATTTACAACTTCATTCAACTGCAATAAATGCTTGGCTAAAACTAACTCCGCATCCGACTCCAAAATTACTTTTGCACTAGCATCTAAGTTGTCAAAATTAATCTCACCTTTGCGACGAATTCCCTGCACGCGCACGTAAGCATACAGCATATAAGGTGCGGTGTTTCCTTGCAATGCGAGCATTTTGTCGTAACTAAATACATAGTTGCTCGCCCGGTTTTGACTTAAATCGGCGTACTTAACGGCGCTCAAACCAACTATGTGAGATACGTTGGCTATAAACTCTTCTGTCTCCTGTCTTTCTTCTGTGACTAATCTCTCTTCTAAATCTTGGCGCGTGCGGACGATCGCCTCATCGAGCAAATCTTGCAGCCGCACTGCATCCCCAGAACGAGTTTTTAGTCTTTTACCATCTTCTCCACATACCAAGCCGAAGGGAATGTGGACAATCTCGACATCTTCGGGAATCCAATTGGCTTTTCTGGCGACTGCAAATACTTGGGCGAAATGGTTGGATTGTCCGGAATCTGTGACGTAAATTATGCGCTTTGCCTTGTCGTTTTGAATGCGGTAGCGGATGGCAGCTAAGTCTGTTGTGGCGTAGTTGTAGCCGCCGTCGGTTTTTTGGACGATTAGCGGTAATGGTTCGCCTTCTTTGTTGGTGAATCCGTCTACAAATACGCATTTGGCGCCGTCACTTTCTACTAGCAAACCGAGATTGGTTAAATCTTCGACTACTCCGGGCAATAATGGATTGTAAAATGATTCGCCGCGTTCGGTTAATTTGATGTCGAGCAAATCGTAGATTACTTGGAATTCGCGGCGGGATTGATCGCACAGCAGTTTCCAGGCGCGTCTGGTGTCTTCGGCGCCGGCTTGCAGTTTTACGACTTCTTGTCTCGCGGTTTCTTTGAAGATTTCGTCTGCGTCGAAGCGCTGTTTTGCTTGGCGGTAAAATGCAACTAAATCGCCTAAGTCTAGGGCGTCAGCAGTTGTTAAAGCTTCGGGGTGAACTTCGCGCAAATAGGCGATTAGCATTCCGAATTGGGTGCCCCAGTCGCCGATGTGGTTGATTCTGATTACGTCGTGGCCTTGAAATTCGAGGGTGCGGGCGATCGCATCTCCGATGATTGTCGATCGCAAATGTCCGACGTGCATTTCTTTGGCGATATTCGGGCTCGAAAAGTCGATCGCGATTCTCTGAGGCGTTTGAGTCGGTGAAATCCCCAAACGGGTGTCGGCGGCGATCGCGCTTATCTGCGCTTCCAAATAAGCCGGTTTCAGCTTCAAATTGATAAAACCCGGGCCGGCGATTTCTGGAGTTTCGCAGATGTCGGCAATATCTAGGTTTTCGACGATCGTAGAGGCGATCGCCCGCGGTGGCTTGCCTAACTTTTTGCCCAAACTCATCGCCGCGTTGCACTGAAAATCCCCAAACTTGGGATTATTCGCAGGCGCTAGCATCAGATCCGTATCGGCATAACTCTCGCCGAATGCGGAGGTGAAGGCTTTTTCAAATCTTGTTTTTAACTGTTGGGCGATCGAGTTCATCTTTTATATTTTGATTGGATACTTATTTTAAACTCTAGATTAAGCACTTTGTGTCAATAATACTCTTACAACTCAGGCAATTTCCCTCTCCCCCTCTTTCCCTCTCCCCCTCTTTCCCGATTCCCAATAAAATTTTGTGTGCTTAGGTTTGAGCTGCTGGTGCAGTCGAAATCACTGACCGCATTAACACATAGTACATTTTATCACAGTTGCGATCGCTACACAAAGCAAAAAAGATCACATCTAGTCAACGATCGCGATCGCTAGATAATTTATTTAAATGAGTTACATTAACGTATGTTAATATTTTTTTAATGCTCCCGAAAATTCTACCCAAGGAAGTAGTTATGTTATCTCAACCTGTTTTTGGCGATCGTTCTTTGACCCAAGCCTTTTATCAAGCTGTAATCGATCGCTTCGATGACCCTCTGAGTCTTTCGACTCAAGCACTATTACGAGAGTGTACCCTCGGTTTCGCCCCTTGTCCCGAGGGAGTCAAAACCTTTTTCATTATCGCGCCGAGTCTGGAGGCTGCCGAGCAACTAATTGGCAAAATGGACAACATTTTAGAGCGAGTTGCCGAACTCATGGCTGGAGTCGGACAAGTTGCCCTGTGCATCGTTCCCCCCGGCAGCGAGGTCGAGGAACAAGTAGATCTGCAAAACTTAGAAAAAGTTCCCCCCGATTGTCTCGCTTGCAAATTCTTTACAATTATGTGTGCTGATGCTGCGAGCGATCGGTAAAATTGACACTTAGCAACCAGCAACTTGCTGTGTTGCGCCGAACCTGTGCCAGTACCGGCGCGGGAGACATTGCCTACTTAGTAACAATCCCTGGAATCATCAGGGCAAAGCGTGCAGGTAATTCGATCGAAAGCAAGGTTGCACTCGCTATCAAAGATTGTTCAACAAGCAGGCACAATTAACATACCTTCATGCCCGCTTATCAGTCGATCTGATTTTTACCTGCCGGCTCAAGCAGCCGTGCATCTACTTTTTAGCTCCCCAATCAAAGCCGCCAAAAAGCCGCACTAACTTTCCTCGGTGTCTCGCTTCAAAAGATAGCAAACAGTTGACAGTTGACAGTTGACAGTTGACAGTTGTTAGCTGTTAGTTAGTTGGTAGGGGCGGTGGATGGTGCAGGCCCGCCGTCTTAGTCATCAGTCATCAGGAAGAAGGAAGTTCATCCGAACTTGCAATGTACGGAATGTAACGGATTTAAAAGTCAAGGAAGAGAGAAGAAGGCTTGCTTCGGCTACGCGATCGCGTCAAAAGAAGGAAGAGGTTCGAGGGCAGAAGATATACACAGCAAGCTTTTTAACAAGAGATATTTTAGGTTGAATTAGGTGCATTTACTGCTCGTTGCAAAAGAGAGTTTTGCTTGACATTCATTAAGTTTGCAGCGAGCAGAAATATTGGAAAAAATAGATAGTTAGTAGTTAGTAGGGTGCATCAGTCGGGTGCATCTGGGTTTGGCGAATACATCCGTAGGGGCGAAGCATGACCGCAGAAAATATGGGATGATAACTAATAATTTATATGCGGTCATGCTTCGCCCTCTTCAAAAGTGAGATGCACCCCATCAGTCCCAAGTTTTGACACAATTTAAACACAGAGAAACTGACGCAGTTTACCAAGAAGAATGGGTTTAAAGCCTCCTCCTTAAGCAGGGGGAAATAAAACAAAATTATTTACTGCTTCAATACTCGGACTTCTAGGTAGAGGTCGATCTCAAACTGTCAACTGTCAACTGTCAACTGTCAACTGTTGAAGGGGATATATAGTGCGATCGCATCCCAGGCTCATAGAATTTGTTAAAAATTTAAGTTGAAAAATTGAATTATTAAATTTTATGCCTAGCATTGGCGATAAAATCTAAGATTGCAATTCTCAAATCTAAAATCAAGCCATCATGGTAAAACTGACACCGAACCCTAGCTTTAGTTTAACGATTCGCGTTGCTCTGCCGAACCAGCCGGGAATGCTCGCTAGCGTCACCAGTGCGATCGGCTCTGTGGGCGGCAACTTTGGCCAAATCGACTTGATCGAGCAAACCCGCGCCACTACAGTTCGCGATATCACCGTCGATGCTTACAGCACCGAGCACAGCGAAGAAATAGTCCAAGCAGTGAAAGCGCTAGCGGATATCAAAGTGATCGACGTGTACGATCGCACTTTCAACCTGCACCGCGGCGGTAAAATCAGCGTAGAAAGCAAAATTTCCCTCAAACGCCAGTCAGATTTGGCAATGGCCTACACTCCAGGAGTCGCTCGCATCTGTACTGCGATCGCCAATGACCCCCAACAAGTTTACAACCTGACTATCAAACAAAATACTGTTGCCATTGTTACCGACGGTAGCGCAGTTTTGGGACTGGGAAACCTGGGGCCCGAAGCCGCCCTGCCAGTCATGGAAGGCAAAGCCATGCTATTTAAAGAATTTGCCGGAATTGACGCCTTTCCTATCTGTTTGAATACCCAAGATACTGACGAAATTATTCGCACAGTGCAGAATATCGCCCCGGTTTTTGGTGGTGTTAACCTCGAAGATATTTCTTCACCTCGCTGCTTTGAAATTGAAGCAAGATTGCGGGAAACCTTAAATATTCCGATTTTTCACGACGATCAACACGGAACTGCGATTGTTAGTTTGGCAGCATTAATTAATGCCTTGAAACTCGTCAAAAAAACAATGGCAGAAGTGTGTATCGTAATTAACGGCGCCGGTGCGGCCGGAGTCGCGATCGCCCGTTTGCTGCGGAAAGCAGGTGCCGAAAACATCATCATGTGCGACTCCAAAGGCGTCCTTTCCAAAGATCGCACGGATATGAACCCAGAAAAACTGGAATTTGCTGTAGCTTCGAGCGGTACTTTGGAAGATGCGATCGCCGGTGCGGATGTATTTTTAGGTGTCAGCGCCCCTGGCGTGCTCACGCGATCGATGGTGCGATCGATGGCCGAGAATCCGATCGTTTTTGCCATGGCAAATCCCATTCCCGAAATTCAGCCAGAATTAATTATGGAGGATGCGGCGATTATTGCTACCGGACGCAGCGATTACCCGAATCAAATTAACAATGTTTTGGCGTTTCCGGGGATATTTCGAGGTGCTTTGGACTGCAAAGCTCGCACGATTACGACCAGTATGTATCTAGGTGCAGCTTACGCGATCGCCTCTTTAGTCAGTCCTTCACAGCTTGACAAAGAACACATTATACCCTCAGTTTTTGACGAGCGAGTTGCCATTGCTGTCGCCGGTGCAGTGCAGTTGGCCGCCCGATCCGAAGGTATCGCCCGCGATTAACAGAAGGAACAGTTGACAGTTGACAGTTGACAGTTGACAGTTGACAGTTGACTCCGAAAGCAGGAAAGCAGTTGACAGTCGAGAATAGTTGACAGTTGAGGGAGAAAAGAGGGAAGAGGGAAGAAGGAAGGGGGAAGATACCATGTATAAATTCATGGTCTTTGTCGCAGTTTTGTACTTCTTGTTTTGGGATTTTTCTGGTTTATTCTCATTCTCCGTTTCCTCCTTCCCGTTCATTCTTACTCCTTTTTCCTTCCCCATCCTCTCTTTGTCCCTCTCTCCTCCCTCAGCGGATCGGCATTAAATTCCGTACACTGCTAGTTGCCGAACTTCCCTCGAACCTCGAACCTTTAACCTCTTCCTTCTGCCCCCGAACCTCAACATCTATCCCTTACCAGAAATCATTGGTTGAAAGCCTCTCCGTTTTAGGGATAAATTAAAATCAGACGATTCATTACTCCAATCCTCGGACTTCCAGGTAGAAGTTGCCCTCAAGCGGTCAACTGTCAACTGTCAACTGTCAACTGTCAACTGAATGAAATCCGTTATACAATCCGTTGCCGAACTTCCTTCTTCCTGCTTTTTTGCTGAGTGATAAAAATCACACCAATAAACCAGATAATCGACATAATAAAGATATAATTAATTATCCCAAGCCCAGCTAGGTCAGATGCAAAGCCAGTTAGGAGAAGAGCGCAGCAACAGCAAATTATTAGAACCGTCCCCGCTCGGGCTGGCATTGTGCCGGACGGACGGGACTTTTCTTGACGTAAATCCAGCTTTTGCGAATATTATTGGTCGGACAGTTGTAGAAACTCTCAACCTCAACTACTGGGAAATTGTGCAAACACAGTGTACTGCCAGAGACAAGTATCTAGAAATTCCAACCAAAAATAGGTGCGCGGGCACGTGTGCAGCAGCATACAAACATAAAAACAACCATCTCGTACCCGTGCGAGTGTCGGAGCGGGCAATTGAAACAGACGGAGAGTGGGCGATTTGGTTGAGTGCTGAACAAGTTGTTAATTGGGAGCCTGAAAATAGCGAGCTGCTGGAATCAGCGCCGTCGCACTGCAATTGTCATCTAGAAAAATTGCTGGAAAACCAGAATACTGAGTTGGCAAAAACTCACGAACTACTCCAAGAAAAAATCGCCGAACTCGAACTTGCAAAATCGCAACTGCAACTCCAAAATCAGATTTTAGAGCAAATTCGCGAAGCCGTAATTTGCACGGATGCTGGCGGCTCAATCACCAGTTGGAATAAACAGGCTCAAAGACTCTACGGATATGAGAATAGTGAAGTAATCGGTCAAAATATTGCTCTACTTTATCTGCAAGAACAGCGAGAATTACTATCTATATTAGTGGCTCAACAGCTAGAAGAAACAGGCGAGTCGGATCTAGAGATTACCATGCAGCGCAAGTCTGGAGAAAATTTTTACTCGCACTTGTCACTTTCTCTGTTAAAAGACGTTCGTGGCGAAATTATTGGAAGTGTCGGCTGCATCAGAGACATTAGCGATCGCAAAAAAATAGAACAAGAATTAGCACAGAGACAAGCACTATTTGATTCCTTTTTGCAGGAGGCACCCGCAGGATTTTGCATTTTTGATTCCCAACTTCGGTACGTGCAAATTAATCAATTTCTAGCCGAAATAAATAGCCTGAGTCCTGCTGAACACATTGGCAAGACTTTACGCGAAATATTGCCGGAAATCGCTCCAATGGTAGAGCCTTTATACGAACAAATATTGAGAACCAAGCAACCTCTAATTAACATGGAAATGAGCGCTGAGAATCCCAGAAATCCGGGGATTATGCGACACATGACAGCTTCTTATTTTCCTCTACTCGACAAAGACGGTGAGGCGATCGGCATGGGTGCACTGGTTATTGACATTAGCGATCGCAAACAAGCAGAAGCAGCCCTCCAAAAAAGCGAACAGCTCTACCGCACTATGGCAAGCAACATTCCCAACAGTGCGGTGATGCTGTTCGATCGCGAAATGCGCTTTACCCTGGTAGAAGGCACAGAATTAGCAGGAGTGGGGCTTTCTAAAGAGTTAATGGAAGGCAAGACAATCTGGGAAGTATTCCAGCCGGATTTTTGCGCTGCTGTCGAGCCAAATTATCTGGCGGCCCTGGCTGGAGAAACAGTTGTTACAGAATTTACCTATGGCGATCGCATTTACCTCGCTTATACTTTGCCAGTCAGAAACGAACGGCAAGAAATCACCGGCGGATTGCTAATGACTCAAAACATTACGGCTCGCCAATTAGCAGAAGAAGCCCTCAGAGAAAGCGAAGAAAAATATCGCTGCATTGTCGAAACAGCCGATGAAGGCATTTGGATGATCGATGCGGAGGGTAAAACTACTTTTGTTAACCAAAAAATGGCTGATATGCTAGGCTGCACCGCAGAGGATGCGATCGGGCAGTCACTATTTGCTTTCATGGATGCAGAAGGCATCGCGATCGCCCAAGCCAATCTCAACCGCCGCAGTCAAGGAATTCGCGAACAGCACGATTTTAAGTTCCTGCGCCGAGACGGGAGCGAGTTGTGGGCGATGCTTTCTACTAATCCATTGCCAGACAAAGAAGGGCGCTATATCGGCGCTTTGGCAATGGTTGCCGACATTACCGATCGCAAGCAAACAGAAGCCGCATTACAGCAGTCAGAAGCCAAATTTCGATTACTTTACGAATCAACCAGCTTGGCTGTTTTAATGTTAGATGAAAACGGTATCCGCAATGTCAACAACGCCACCATAGAACTATTTGGAGCCACTAGCCAAGGGCAGTTTGTCGGCAAGAATCCAGGCGAATTGTCGCCTCCTTTCCAACCCAACGGCAGAGACTCTTTGAGCATGGCGAATGAGATGATGGCGATCGCCTTTGAATGTGGTAATCACCGTTTTGATTGGGTTCACCAGCGTTTAGACGGTACGAATTTTCCCGCAGAAGTCGTGCTGACAGTCATCGAAGTTGGAAATGAAAGCGTTATTCAAGCAGTCGTCCAAGATTTAACCGATCGCTTCCTTGCAGAAGAAACATTAGTGCGATCGGAACAAGCCCTCAGACAGCAAGCTCAGAGAGAACAACTACTCAATCAAATAGCCAACCAAATCCGCATTTCTTTAGATTTAGACACAATTTTAGCAACCGCCGTTCAAGAAATTCAGAATCTCATGCAGCCAGATTGGTGCATCTTCACTTGGTACCGTCCCAACAGCAATCCTCCGGTTTGGGACGTGACTTGCGAAGCCAAAAATGTAGCTTTGCCAAGTTTCCTAGGTACTTATGTTGTAGAGAACACATCTAGTGCAGGAGTAGAGCAAATTTTGCGCCGAGAAATTCTGCGAATTGATGATGTTAGCACTTTTGACAATGTAGAATTGCGCCAAGCTTTCCAGGCAATAAAAGTTAAATCAGTGCTGTCGCTGCCAATTCATACTGCTGCCGGCGATATTGGCGCGATTACCTGCTATCAGGCTCTGTCGGCGCGAAATTGGAGCGATTCGGAAGTCGAATTGATGCAAGCGGTGATCGCTCAAATTGCGATCGCGATCGACCACGCCGAACTCTACGATCAAACCCGCACAGCAGCCCGATTAGCTCAAGATCAAACTCAACAGCTAGAACAAACTTTGCACCAACTCCAACGAACCCAAACTCAATTAATTCAAAGTGAAAAAATGTCTAGTTTGGGACAGTTAGTCGCAGGTGTAGCCCACGAAATCAATAACCCAGTTAATTTTATATACGGCAATCTGAGCTACACCAGCGAATATACTGAAAACTTGCTAAAAATGCTGCAATTTTACCATCGTGAATACCCCCAGCCTAGCGTAGCAATTTTAAATGCCAGAGAAGCCTTTGAAATTGATTATATTGTTGAAGATTTACCAAAAATTGTCACATCAATGAAAGTCGGAGCCGATCGCATCCGCGACATAGTTTTGAGCCTGCGGACTTTCTCAAGACTTGACGAAGCCGAAATGAAACAAGTTGATATTCACGATGGCATTGAAAGCACGCTGATGATTTTGCAAAACCGCCTCAAAAATAAACCCGATCGCCCGCCAATCGATCTGATTAAAGAATATGGTAACTTGCCTTTAGTTGAATGCTATCCCGGTCAGTTAAATCAAGTATTTATGAATTTGTTGAGCAATGCGATCGACGCATTGGAAATGGAGACAAATAAACCAGAATGCAAGGAAGGGAAGGATTTAGCAATTAGAATTCGCACCGAAGTAACCGACAATAACTGCGTAATGATGCGGATAGCTGACACAGGCCCCGGGATGAGCGAAAACGTGAAACGGCGCTTGTTTGACCCATTTTTCACCACAAAACCCATCGGCAAAGGCACAGGCTTAGGATTGGCGATTTCGCACTCTATTGTCGTAGAAAAACACGGAGGCGAGCTGACCTGCAATTCTGTATTGGGAGAAGGTTCCGAATTTGCGATCGAGATTCCGCTGCGGCAAAAAAGAAATTAGTTATTGGTTATTGGTTATTGGTTATTGGTTATTGGTTATTCGTAGGGTGCGTCAGTTAGGGATTCAAATAGCACAGAAAATGGGAGCATCTCAGTTTTGCAAGAAGCATTTTTTCTTGTAGTGCGAGCGTCCCCGCTCGCGTGCTTGTAAGCACGCGAGCGGGGACAGCACTGTAAATACAAAACTGAGATGCTCCCCAGAAAATCCTGTAAGCTGACGCACCTTTCAACAAACTATGGTGCGTCAGCCACTAGCTTCTCAACATCACCAAATATCGCGCATACTGACGCACCCTACGACACTACGACAAACTACCCTTTACCACCAGACGCACACCGCCAGCGGGCGCCATTGTCAAACCGCGGCGTACAGGCACAACCGGACGATTTTCTGCAAGTTCCAAACAATATCGCGACAGCACTTTCGCCAAGACTAACTTCATTTCAAACATCGCAAATGCCGCGCCAATACAGCGACGGTTCCCTCCCCCAAACGGCAAATATTCGTAAGGTGAAAATTGCCTTTCTAGAAAACGTTCTGGTTTAAAACGATTTGGTTCGGGGTAAAGATCCTCTCGGTGATGAACCAAATAAATGCAGGTAGAAAGCATGACTCCTTTGGGAATATCATAACCCATTAACTGCATCGGAGCTTGCGGAACGCGCGGAAATGCAAAAAATACGATCGGATAAATTCGCAGCGTTTCCGAACAGACAGCATTCAAATACGGCAGTTTAGCAATTTCCATCCCATCGCAATTGTCAACATCAATAGAAGAGAGTTCTTGCAGCAATTTTTCGCGGACTTCCGGGAGATAGTGAATCCAATACAAAGCCCAGGCTAAAGCTGTGGCGGTAGTTTCGTGTCCCGCGAATAACATTGTCATTAATTCATCGCGCAATTCAACGTCGCTCATCGGCTGTCCCGCTTCGTCGCGGGCTGAAACCAACAAGCTGAGGATGTCTTCGCCCAAGGGTTGAGATTGAGTTTTGCGATCGCGAATTTCTTGATAAAGCAGTTCATCCAAACGCTGTCTCTGCCGCAAAAACCGTCCCCAAGGACTCCAAGCCCCCAAATCTTTTTGCAGTGACTTTACCAGCAAAAAGGTAGCATTTAATGGATTACTAAACACGCTGAACATATCAACCATTAATTGGTGAATTTGTTGGTAGCGTTCTCCTTCGCTCAGCCCAAAAACTGCGTGCAAAATCACATCCAAAGAAATGTTTTGCATGGTTGCTTGGGCGATGAAAGTATTACCAGGAGTCCAAGTATTAATTGCTTTTTCGGTGATGTCGCGGATGATTTCTCCGTAAGCTTTCATACGTTCACCGTGCAAAGGTGGCATTAAAAGCTTGCGCTGCTGCAAATGTTGATCGCCATCTAACAACAATAAGGAATTGGGGCCTACCAAAGGTAACGTTACTTGGTTTCCCGTACCAGATTCAAAGAATTTACTATCCGCTGTGAAAATTTCTTGAATTGCTTGAGGATTGCTAATAACTACCTGGGGCGGAAAGTTGCTGAATTGGGTGGTGAAAATGTCGCCGTATGTCTTATAATTTTTCTCTAAATAATAGAGGGGATTTAAAATCCCCCGGACTGTCTGAACAAATCTCCCCTGTTTAGGGCCGTCTAGCAATTTGTTGCTAGTGTTATTTTGAGATTGAGAATTTTCTGTGAGGATAGTCATTGGTTTTTATCCTGCTTTTGTTGTTTCAGATGACTGAAAGCATTATTACTATTTCCAAGCGATCGCGAATCTCTATTCTAGCTTGTTGACGCCGAGAGATTTTACGTAAACCCGATCGCACCTTGCTGTTTCCACACCCGTTGTCGGTAGATATCCGCTAGTTTCGTACATTTTAACAGCTTCTTTGAGAACGCTAGCAGTTTCGATCCAGATTTCATCAAAGCCGCGAGCCATTATTTTACTTTCCAATTCTTGCAGTAAAAATTTCCCCAAACCTTGTCCCCTTGCTGCTGGCAAAATATACATTTTGCGAATTTCCACAGCATTCTTCCCGCGCTCGATGGGATAGTAAGCCGCCGTACCGACTATTTGATCGTGCTTTTCAACTACCCAAAATTCCCCGCCCTTCTTCTGATAGTGTAGTTCTACATCATAGACATCTCGATCGGCCCCATGAACTTCGCATTGTAAACCGTACTCTACCAAAACATTCTGAATTAAATGGAATGCCTCAGCCCGATCGCGCGTTTCCCACGAACGAATTAAAAAATCCCGATGTTGGGTTCTCATTAGTTGTTACTAATTATACTTATTTTTGGACTTTGGCAACTGTAATTTTACTGATAATTAGTGTTTTACAGTCTGGAAATGCACCCAACTTTTAACTATGAATTCTCGGTTCAGGATAAAGAGTTGCCAGCAACTCGCTCTCTATCAATGATAATTGCTCCAGCCGCTCAATAACAAGAGCGCGATCGAAATAAGTTGTTGCCAAAATCCAATATACCCCGTAATGGCGCGCTTCCGAAGCCATCAAACTGCGGTAAAACTTAGCTAATTCTGCGTCGGGACAGTGTTCGCCTAGCAGCCCCAACCGCTCGTGACTCCGCGCTTCAATCAAACCAGAAACCAACAAAGAATCCAAAAGTCTTTCCGGTTCCTGCTTGCGAATTTGGGCGGACAAACCCCCACCGTAGGGAGGCGCAGCCAAAGGGCCCAAAGCGATCCCGCGCTCTTCTAAGCGCTGGTTGACTTGCTCGAAATGCTCCAATTCTTCGCGGGCGATGGCGGTTAACATCCGCACCAATTTTTCCCGCGCTGGGTAGCGAAACATTAAATTTAACGCTACTCCGGCCGCTTTCCGCTCGCAGTGGGAATGATCTAATGAGATTGTATCCAAATGGGCGATCGCCTGTTCGATCCAAGCTGGCGAAGTCGGCTGTTTCAAAAACTTAATTGTTGGCAGTGTTGAACTCATATTATTTGACATTTTAGATGTGAGATTTTAGATCATTTCCGTTTAATTCGTCCTGGTATTCGATCGAGTTCTGTAGGGGCGGGTTCGCCGAAATATTAGATAAGTATCGACAAATTATATAAACCCGCCCCGCCCCTACGCCCGACGATGTAACCGGATTTGATTTGATATGATATCATGTCCGGTCGATCGTAATATCCGGTCGGGGCGGGTTTATTGGATTTAGGATTTGTGTTGAATATCAGGGTGAACCCGCCCCTACAACAATCACGATCTATTGACCAGATTTGATACGATCTAGTTTATTTTTGCCTCGGTAAGGATAGGCAACCGAGGACACTCTACTGTGCCGTTTTCCTACTTTTGGGAATTGACTTTGCCTAACTTTTCAAACACCGCATACATATCACCAGCAAACTTTTTCGGATTCCACAACGGCGACAAATTGGCTGCGTCTTTAGATTTCATCAACTGTGCTTGAATTGCCTTTCTTAATTCACCATCTTTACCCAATTTTACACCCATATCCACATATTCAGCCCAAGACCAAGCCACACCAGTTTCAATTCCCAAAGCCTGCAAAAACGAATAACCCATTCTCGACAAAAACTGTTCTCCGGTGCGAGTCACCACCGGCAAATTAAACCACAAAGCCTCTAAAGTGTGAGTACCTCCATTATAAGGATAAGAATCTAACAAAACATCGGCCAGCAAATAGACAATTCTGTGTTCTTCCTCCGTAGCAAACCTGGGCAAAAACTTAATTCTGTGCCGGCTAACTCCCTCAGCTTCGCAAGCTTGATGGTACGCACCTTCAAATACGGCAGCATCGCCCAAAGCTTTGTGAATTAAAATACTGTTAGGCACTTGTTTGAGAATCGCAATTTGTGCTTTTACTAAGTCGGAATTGAATTTTCTGCCGGGAGTGACGCACAAGTAAACTATTTGATCTAAACCGATGCGATTCGACTTTCTCAACGCCACCGGATCGACTCCATACCTCTGAAAACCTGACACTGCGACAAAGGAATCCGGCATTCTAATTAGCTGCTCGTCATAATATTTTTCCCTACCTGCTGGGTGCGAATGCCAGTCTGTAAGAAAGTGATTTTCCGAGGATATGTAAGGGGCGTCAAATCCGAGCCAAGAGACACAAACTGGTGCGGGTTTTTGGTGAAGAATTTCAGCGTGAATTGGGACGCAGAGAGAATCTAAATCGACTAAAATATCCAATTCATCTTGCTGAATTTGGTTGATAATTTCTGCGGAATTGGCAAGTCCGTTTGGGTAAGTTTTGGGGAAAGTGAGTTTGCCCAAACTATCAAATTGCTGAGTGCGATCGTCAGGAGTAATTCTTTCGGAAGCGTACAGATATAAATTGGGTGTGAACTCGGACAATTCGCGAATGATGTCAGCGCTGCACCAACCTACAGAATGACGGCTGAAGTGATTGGACAAAAACCCAATTTTTAATTTGCTGGCTGGGGATTGTGGTTTGAAACTGTAATTTGCGGGTTGAGAAAAATTAGGTTTGATACATTTTTCGATATACTTTTGGGCAATTAATCTGTAAAGTTTAGAGTTGGCTGCTAAGTCATCTCGCACGTAGGGCGTGCTGAATAAGAAGTTTGCATAAAGCGATTTAATTTCTACCGAGCTAGCCGTTTCTAAGTTTTGTTGCAAGTACGACTCTAACTCTAAAAATCGATCGCGCGCAATTTGATTCAATCCCGAGACTTGATAGGTGCTGACGTAGTAAATCGCCGTCATAATTGGATCGGTTTCGGCGCACATTTGGCTGTATTTGTGTACGGCTTGCCGCGCGGCTGCTAAATCGCTAGTATCTCGGAGGATGCCGCACAAATGTTGGTGGGCGGCAATAAAATCTGGTTTGATTTCTAGGGCTTTTTGCAGGTTGGGTATGGCTTCTTTTGCTTTGCCCTGGTGGCGCAAAATTATGCCAATTTGACAGTAGGCTTCGGGTAAATCGGGTTTAAATGCGATCGCCTGTTGCCATGCAGCCACAGCCTCGTCTAACTTCCCTTGCCGCGCTAATTTATCGCCTAAATTTATGTGAAAATCTACCTGAGCTAGATGGGGATTGAGTTCTAGGGCTTTTTGCTCGTAGGCTACGGCTGCATCCGACTGCCCTTGCTGCTTCAGTGCGCCTGCCAAATTCCAGTAAGCAGCAGCCAAAGTTGGTTTAAGTTCGATCGCCTTTTGGTAATTGACGATCGCCTCCACGAAATGCCCTTGTTTGTAGAGCATACTCCCCAAATTAGCATAAGCCTCAGCAAAATCGGGATTCAGGGCGATCGCCTCCGAATAAAACCGCATTGCTTCCTGAATCTGGCCGCTTGCTTGCTGCACATTGCCCATTGTCACGTAAGCCGCCGCCCAATTCGGTTGCAATTCCAGAGCTCGGCGACAAGCAGCCACGGCGGCTGCTAAATTGCCTTCAGAGTAATAAGTTTCTGCAACGACAGTCAGCGATGCAGCATCTTCTAATTGGGGTGTTTCGGATTGGTTGCGAAAATCGGAATTCATTTGGCGCCCTATCTGTGCTATCAAGTTAAAGGTTGAATTTAGATTATTTTGCAGAGTAGCAGTTTTATCGGAACTACGGGCGATCGTCACAGATAATTTATGAGCGAGAAGCAAGCGACACAGCGCCAACATCACATCAAGTGGAAACCAAACCTCCTGCTGGGGATACTCTTGTTAGCCTTAGCAATCCCCTTACCCTTTGCCCAAAAGACTCTCGCGCAAAAGCAGACAGCCGACTTTCGGCAGCGACTATTTCAAACAGCCCTTTATTTCACCCTATATTTTGAGGGCGGATTCAGCAATCACCCCGCAGATAAGGGCGGCAGAACCTATCGGGGCATCCTGCAAACGGAATACAACTCCTACCGCTACAGTCGCGGGCTGCCACCCCTCGACGTGACGCAGATGTCGGAAGCAGAGCTCATGGAAATTTATAAATATTACTGGGATTCGAGCCTGTCGGGTACGATGCAGCCTGCTTTGGCGATCGTCATGTTTGACACTGCTGTTAATTTTGGTATTAACAATTCTATTACATTTTTGCAGCAAGCTTTAGGATTGCCGCAAACTGGTGTTTTTGATGCGCGCACGAGGGATGCACTAAAATCTGCTAATAACAAAAATACGGCGCTGCAAATGATTAACGAACGGATTATTTACCGCTACAAACGAGTGCAAGAAGATCCGAGTCAAATGGCTTTTTTCCGGGGTTGGCTGAGTCGCGATTACAGTTTGTGGGGCTACGTAAACAAGATTAAGTAGTTGGGAATTGGGAATTGGGAATTGGGAATTGGGAATTGGGCATTGGGCATTGGGCATTAATAGCCGTTTCTCCCTCTCTTCAATTGTCCAATTCTTCCCTTCTTCCCTCTTCCTTATTCATTCTTCCATCGGAATTCCATCCGTTACATCCGTTACACAATCCGTTGCCGAACTTCCTTCTGCCTTTTTAATATTATCTCTCTCTTCTTCTCTGCGCTCTCTGCGGCCTCTGCGGTAAAATCATCCAGAAAAAATCGTAGTTGCGAGATTCCCCACTTCTTAAAAAAGTAGGGAATCTCAAAAATGAATCTACAGCAACACGAAATCCGATGCAGTAACCAAACTATTGAACCCAGTCACCGTTGCCAACACTTGATTATCTGCCGCTGATAAAATCGTTACCGCTGGCGCCGATTAAAGTAACGCTACGATCGGTACCGAGTCGATCGCACTTTGCTGTAGTTATAGAAGGAAGACAGCCCTTCGGCTTCGCTCTGGGTAAAAAGCTAACTAAGGATTTTTTTTAATTGGGTACAGTCAAAATTGCAACGTGCTAATTTGGGAATATATTCTCTATTTAAAACTTGTACTTGATACAATAATCGCAACTATGAATCATGTCAATTCATAAAAGTCATAACTTAAAGTCATAAAAGTCATATTTATAAAAATATATTTCAATCAGTAGACAAAGCTATCAAAGTTAAGTCAAATCATGTATAACAGAAACTTAAGCATAGAAAAATGCGTGACTCCCGTACAAATCACTTAAAATATGAAGCCTATGACGGTAGAAGAAGCAATAACTTTTTTGGACAACCTGGTATACCAACAAACAGAAAAAAACCTGAGTCGGTTGCAGCAGTCGATAATTAAAGGCGTTTTAACTGGTTTGACGTACCAAGAAATTCAGCAAAACGATCCGATCGCCCGCGGGTACACAGTGGGATACCTGGGGCGATATGTCGGCTACAAATTGTGGAAAGACCTCACCAAGGTATTGAAGCAAGCAGAAATTATTCGACCAGAAGAAAGAGTAGTCGGAGCAAATCTTTGGGACTGTATCATGAGATCTCTAGAAAAAGGCACAAAACCTGTTAAATCTGTCGATCCGATCTTGCAAAGGCTGCTGCGGATGCGTTACCGAATCCGAGAACACTTAGTCAGCACCGAGTACAGCGATACATATCTCGCTGAAGATGAAAATTTGCCCGATCGACCTTTGTGTCTCGTCAAGCGCCTGAAAAGCCAGTCAGAGAAAACCAGCAAGCTATTCGATCTAGAAACGCGAGTGTTATATCGCTTAGGCCAACACGATCGCATACCAGAATTGTTAGCTCGATTTGAAGAAGATGGATATTTTTATTTAGTCTATCAATTCATCGAAGGACAACCACTGTATCAAGAACTCATCGAAGGTCAACCCTGGAAAGAACATCAAGTTATTGCTTTGTTGAAAGATATCTTAGAAGTGCTAGTCTTCGTTCACAAAGAAAATGTAATTCACCGCGATTTGCACCCTCAAAACTTAATCAAGCGATCACCAGATAACAAGATTGTATTAATTGACTTTGGGGCCGTCAAAGAAATTAATACCTCCCAAAATAGCAACGGTCAAACCAAATCGCGCGGCGGCGGCACTCATCAAGAATACATTCCTCCCGAACAAGCCATCGGCGCACCGAAATTTTGCAGCGACATTTATGCTGTTGGGATCATCGGGATTCAAGCCTTGACAGGGATGCGCCCGAAACAACTCAAAGTCGATAATTTAGGCAATCTTATTTGGCAGAAAAATGCAACCGTGACGCCGGAGCTTGCTAGCATTTTAGACCAGATGGTGCTGTACTCTTTCCCCCAGCGTTACCAGTCAGCAACCGAAGCTTTGGAAGCAGTTCAAAATTTGGTCTGTAGTCATTAGTCATTAGTTATTGGTTATTGGTTATTGGTTATTGGTTGTTAGTTATTAGTTATTGGTTATTGGTTATTAGTTATTGGTTATTTCGTGCTAATAACCAGTAACTAATAACCAGTAATATCGTTAATTACTTACTAACAACACACAACCGTTAACTAATTACTAGCAACAGTCAACAGTCAGCAGTCAGCAGTCAACAGTCAACAGTCATTAATGAAAGAAGGAAACCCAACACCGTTGATGTCAGATTTGATACCAAATCCGGCTTGAATATCCCCCTCTTGAGTCTGCGAAAGCGGACGAAAGTTTGTTTAGGATTGGTTTCAAGCGGACAGTTTTATCTTTTGTGAGGTTAGCGGAGCCAACTGATAGCAGAACACGAACCACAGCCACAGCAGCCGGTTGACAATCCGACTGCTATTTTTGTTGTTAGCGCCCTGCGGAGTCGATCGCACAATCCTTTACCATTACCCCTCGAATGAGTGAGTAAAAACACTCTGCCCGGAAGATGAATCGGGCGATCGCACTTTTTACCACCTCGCAGGAACAAGGAATAAGTAACAAACAATAAGGACAAATCCGAAAGAAAAAAGAATTTTTTATTTTAACTAACAATCAAGAAAAATTATTGAATTCTGACCAATGCCTTATACATCAAAGCCTGTTACTTTAGTTGACACTCTATCTCAAGTTAGATAACATAGTTAGTATTATGTGCTATCTACGCAGTTTTAACAATCTCTTAAGCAGCTTGGTATATCTAGCAACAATATAAGTAGAGTGTTTATTGTTACCTTCAACACCTAGAAACCCACATAATTTGAGGGAGCGAGAAATTGGAATTTTTTGAACGATCGCAAAAAGTGCAGCCGCCCTCAACCCCAATTGCAGCACTCCAGTCTTTTTCCAAAAAAGCTGGAATTGCAGTAATCGCGATCGGCTGTACAGTCATGTTGGGTTGGATCTTCGACCTGCAACTCTTAAAGAGCATTTTTCCAGAACTCCCAAGCATGAAAGCGAACACAGCGTTCTGCTTTATTTTGAGCGGATTGTCTCTATTTCTGCAACAGCGCAGGCGCGCCAAATCAACAACAATTAAAGCTCAAAAAACAGATAAAGCTTTAATTGTTTCCAGTTCAATTTTAATTATATTAATCAGTCTATTCACCCTAATTCAATATAGCTCTAATTTAGACTTAGGCATCGACCAACTGCTATTTAAAGACAATTCTAACCTCACAAGTATCTCAGCACCGGGACGGATGGCGCCGAATACTGCCACTGCTTTTTTATTGCAGGGAACTGCCTTGCTGCTGCTGTCTCTACGCCGCCCCAAATACCTGCGGGTTCAAATCTTAAGCTGTTGTGCATTTTTAATTGCATATCTGGGTTTGATCGGCTACATCTACGGCAAACCTTTCTTTTACACAATTGGCTATACAGGAATGGCTTTGCACACCTCCGTAGCATTTATGTTACTGAGCCTGGGGATTTTATTTGCCAGTCCAGAGCGAGGATTGATAGCAGTAATTGTGAGCGATCGCGCGGGCGGCATCATGGCAAGGCGGTTGTTGCCACAGGCGATGGTTATTCCGACTTTGGCTGGTTACTTCATCATCTCGGGAGAGCGGTTGCAAGCCTACTCCCCGGAGCTAGGAATATCGCTGTTAAGCGTATTGAACGCGATCGTTTTTACTGTTCTGATTTGGCAGAATGCGAAAAGTCTCTGCACCGCAGACCGAAGGCGCTATCGAACCCAACTGGGGCTGATCAAAGCTAAATCAGACTTAGAAAGTCAAGTTGAGAAACGGACTCTTGAACTCCAACTTGCTAACGAGCAATTGCAGCAGCAAATTCTCGATTCTCACACAACAGAGCAGGCGCTCCAAAAAAACTACAACCTGTTGCTCACAGTCATTAACAGTACGCCGACCGCCCTATTTGTCAAAGACATTCAGGGCTGCTACATGATGCTCAACGCTGCGGGAGCTAGCATCATTGGCAAGTCTTTTGACGACATTATCGGCCGAGATGACAGCGAGTTATTTCCTGCGGAAATTGCGGCCAATATTACCAAAACCGATCGCCAGATCGTGACAGCGGGAAAAACGCAAGTAATGGAAGAAGAATTGCCAGTTCAAGGAAAATTACGGACATTTCTTTCGACAAAAAACGCTTACCGAGACGGGCAAGGAAAAATCAGCGGTATAGTTAGCATCGCGCGGGATATTACCGATCGCAAACAAGCAGAAGTCGCCAACAGAAGTCTGGCAGCAATTCTCGAAGCAACGCCGGATTTTGTAGGTATCTGCGATCTCGACGGGCACGCTGTTTACATGAACAAAGCAGGCAGAAAAATGGTGGGTATCGACGAAAACGAAGATATATCGAACAAACAAGTTGGAGAATTTGCCGCAGCCTCAGCCCGCAGCACCTTCCAGCAAGCGATCGCCACCGCAATCTCAGGCGGTGTTTGGAGTGGAGAAACAGCCTTCGTGTCAGCCTCGGGAGTTGAAATTCCCGTCAGCCAAGTCATCATCTCCCACTCAGCACCAGACGGCCAACTCGCATATATTTCTACCATCGCCCGCGACATCAGCGATCGCTTCCAAGCCGAAACAGCCCTGCGTTTAAGCGAGCAAAGATACCGATCGCTGATCGCTGCTACCGCGCAACTCGTATGGATCACAGACGCACAAGGAAAGCCGATCGCGCCCACAGACTGGATGGCATATACAGGCCAAAGCTTGGAGGAAGCCACAAACAACTGGTTTTCGGCAATTCACCCAGACGATCGCGATCTCACGCTGCAAGCTTGGATGCGCGCAGTCGAAACCAAAAACCTCTATGAAGTCGAACACCGCTTGCGGGCGTCTGACGGCAGCTACAGGCACTTTTGGGTGCGCGCAGTCCCAGTTTTAGCAACAGACGGCAGCATTCGCGAATGGGTGGGCACGCACACGGATATTAGCGATCGCGTCCAAGTATTGGAAGCACTCAAGCAATCAGCAGGGCAATATCGATCGCAAGCAGCCCAGCTCGAAAAAGCTTTCCGCGACTTGCACGAAACCCAAGCGCAACTAATCCAAACCGAAAAAATCTCTTCACTCGGCCAGCTAGTCGCCGGAGTCGCCCACGAAATCAACAACCCGATTAACTTCATCTACGGCAACATCACCCACGCCAGCCAATACGCCAAAGACTTGCTAAATCTGCTCAACCTTTACCAGGAAAAATACCCAAATCCCGTCACGGAAATTGCTTTATCAGCCGAAGAGATAGAAATTGATTACTTAATAGAAGACTTTCCGAAGATTTTGGAATCAATGAAAGTAGGAGCCGATCGCATCCGCGACTTAGTTGTATCCTTGCGTAACTTTTCCCGACTCGACGAATCGCAGATGAAGCGAGTAGACATTCACGAAGGAATCGAAAGCACTTTAGTAATTTTGCAGCACAAGCTCAAAGCTAATGCAGTTCGTCCGGCGATCGAGATTATCAAAAACTACGGCAGCTTCTCCAAAGTCGAGTGCTATGCAGGTCAGCTCAATCAAGTATTTATGAATCTGTTAGCAAATGCGATCGATGCCCTCGAAGAATACAACAGCAAGCGTTCTCCAACAGAAATATATGCTAGCCCCAACACCATTCAGATTAACACCAGTGCAAATTCAGACACAGTAACCATTCGGATTGCCGACAACGGGATGGGAATCAATCCTGAAGTTATGAGCAAATTGTTCGATCCATTTTTTACTACCAAACCCGTCGGCAAAGGCACTGGCTTAGGACTATCAATCAGCTATCAAATTATAGTTGAAAAACACCGAGGAAAATTGAAATGTGTTTCTGCACCCGGGAAAGGTGCAGAGTTTATCATAGAGATTCCCATTTCCCAGAATCTATCAGCCCAAGCAACGGAAAACATCAAGGAAAAGGAAATGGTGAGCAGTAATCAGTCATTAGTCATCAGTCATTAATTTCTGAGTGTCACGTAGTTGCGCTTCAGCGCTCTTAGGCACGTAGTTGCGCTTCAGCGCTCTTAGGTACGTAGTTGCGCTTCAGCGCTCCGAGGCACGTAGTTGCGCTTCAGCGCTCTTGGGGCTAAAGCCCAACAACATACCAACCAGGTACGTAGTTGCGCTTCAGCGCTCTTGGGGCTAAAGCCCAACTACATACCCAGTAATTGCGATCGCCACAGAAAACCCTCCGCAGTATTAAGCGACGCACCTTGCAAAATAGTCATCTCCCCGTCTCAGTCGATCGCCCAAAATCGAAATAATTCTTTACAATACAAGAGTAAATATAATTATTCACTTAAAAAAATCCCTTGAAAATGCCCATAAACCAACTTTCTGCAACAACAGCCTCCGCGCAAACCCAGGAATTAGACTTTGATATCGCGATCGTCGGAGGCGGCATAGTCGGCGCCACCTTAGCGTGCGCCCTCAAAGATTCAGGATTAAAAATAGCCATCATAGAAACCCAACTCCCCGCAGCAGCAGCAGCCAAAAAACAAGCCTATGCAATCACCCTGCTATCGGGAATGATCTTAGAAGGCCTCGGCGTGTGGGAGCAAATCTTGCCGCAAATCACCACCTTCGAGCAAATTAGCCTCTGCGACGGCGACTATCCCGGTATCGTCGAATTCCACCGCCCGGATTTAGGAAATACTGGCAAATTACCCGTACCAAAAACAGCATTAGGTTATGTTGGCGAGCATCGAGTCATGCTGTCAGCTTTGCAAGAATCCTTAGCAAAAAACCCAAATTTTAGTTGGGTTTGTCCTGCGGAAGTAGTCGAGGTAAAATATTTAACTAATTGCGCCGAAATCCAAATCAAACAACAGGGCGAAACTCGCACAATTCGCACCAAATTATTAGTTGCCGCCGACGGATCTAAATCGCGAATCCGCACATCAGCAAAGATCGGCACTCGCGGCTGGAAATACTGGCAATCCTGCGTTGCCATTACTATTAAAGCTGAAAAGCCGCACAACGATATTGCTTTTGAGCGCTTCTGGCCGAGCGGCCCGATGGGAGTCTTACCATTACCGGGGAACCGTTGTCAAGTAGTTTGGACAGCACCCCACGCGGAAGCAAAAGCTTTGCAGTCTATGGACGAAAAAGAGTTTTTAACTTTGTTGGAACAGCGCACGGGCGGGATTTTAGGGCGCTTGGAGTTGGAGAGCGATCGCTTTTTGTTTCCAGTGCAGTTAATGCAGAGCGATCGCTACGTATTGCCCAGACTAGCACTCATTGGCGACGCCGCCCACTGCTGCCATCCCGTGGGTGGACAGGGATTGAATATGGGCATTCGAGACGCAGGTGCGATCGGGCAAATCTTGCAGCAAGCCCACCAGAAAGGCGAAGACATCGGCGATTTGCGAGTATTAAAACGGTATCACAATTGGCGAAAAAAAGAAAACTTAATCGTGTTGGGATTTACCGATTTTCTCGATAGATTGTTTTCCAATACTTGGATGCCGATTGTGGCATTTAGGCGTTTTGGATTGTGGTGTTTGCGGACAATTCCGCCTGTGAGGTTTGTAGCATTGCGGTTGATGACTGGTTTGATGGGGCGGCCACCAGAATTAGGGCAGAATTAGAAGAAACCGGGTTTTTACGATTTTTACCGACAGTAACGAAGTCTCTCAAAAAAACCCGGTTTCTTGGCCCTCGCGCACCATCTAAGAAACCGGGTTTTTACGATTTTTATCGATAATAACGAAGTCTCTCAAAAAAACCCGGTTTCTCGGCCCTCGCGCACCATCTAAGAAACCGGGTTTTTTCCTGAATATTTGCAATGTTACGAAGTTTGTCGCAAAAACCCGGTTTCTCAACCCTCGTCACCAAAGTCAATCTGTACTTTCGCGCCCGATCGCGATACAATGATCTACTCAGATCGAACACTGCCCTGACAGCAGTAGAAAAACCATGCAACCCGAACAAGAACAAGAAATTCTCAACCTGCGCGATCGGCAATTAACGCCCAAACAAATTGCCCGAAAGTTAGGATTGAAAGCATCCGAAGTCAGTACATTTCTGATATCTCAGGCAGAACAAACAGCCCTCGCTAGCGCCGAAAAAGGAGAGTTATTGCCCGTTGCTCAATGTCTCGTCGATGTAAATTTTGCGAAGGTATTGTTGGGCAATGAAACCTCTGAAATGAGCGGTTTGGGTTTAGTGATGGTTACCCGTTCCAAGGGCTACAATCGTTTTGTTGTAACCTCTTATTTGATCGACTACTGGTGCTTGGGAGTGAAGGATGCCATGCCGCCACGTAACTGCAACGATAGCCAATATAAAAATCTTGTTGAGAATGCTTACTCGCAGTTTCTGGGATACGAGGAGATTAGTTTAGAGCAAGCACAAGCTTTGGTTTGGGGCGCGATCGCCTATGCCAAAAAATTAGGCTTTGAACCGCATCGCGATTTCGAGCAGTCGAAGGCTCATTTAGGAGAATCAACCAGCGAAATCGGCTTGAATTTCGGTCGCAATGGAGAACCTTGTTATGTTGAAGGGCCTTACGATAATACAACGAAAATTATCAATACGCTTAGAAACTCTGTGGGAGACGGTAATTTCGATTTCTTGCACGAGATTGGGTAGAAATTGATACGGTTCCGCACGATCGAAGAAACCGGGTTTTTTCCCATCTCTTTGCCTGTCATCAAATATTCTCGCAAAAACCCGGTTTCTGGCCACCGAACCCATCGAATCATGGTAAAATAAACATCGGTGTTATTGATAACTCCCCACAATGGACGAAACCCGCGATCGAGCCTATCTGCAACTAATTCATACCCTGCTGACTTGCCCCAACGGTGAAGAAAATCAAATCTTGAATGCAAACTCGGAATTGGTGGATGCTGAGTTAGTACAAATGATGCGGGTTATTGCAGCCCAATTTTCGGAAAACAATCAAGAAAATGCGGGTAGTTTTTTATTGCAAACTGCCACTCAAATCGCTAATTTTTTGGGAATGAACGATGACGGAGATAGCGATAACTCAGAAAGTGAAGATTCCCAAGAATATGTAAACTTTATCCTACAATTATTGCAAGCAGAACAAGATAGCCATAGCGATATTCAAGTAATTTACCCGATGCTGGCCGGGCGGCAAGATCTCCTCAATCTGCGTTTTGCCGAGACTTTACAGCAAGTAGCCGATAATTTAATTGCCCAACATCCCGAAGCAATTTATGACATTCTCACCCTCATTGCAAATTTGAGTATTGATATTTATCAATTTCCGCGCGGGAATAGAGCGAAAAATATTGAAATTACTATAACAGGTTATCAAATAGTTTTAAACAATCGGCAACCGGGGAGCGAAGAATATGCTGGAACTCAAAATAACCTAGCTGCTGCCTACAGTGACAGAATCAACGGTTCGCGAGCGGATAATTTAGAGAGGGCGATCGAGTTTTATCACGCTGCTTTAACAGTCCGTAATCGTAAGAATTTCCCCGAACAATGGGCAGCGACTCAAAACAACCTAGCTATTGCCTACAGTGACAGAATCAACGGTTCGCGGGCAGATAATTTAGAGAGGGCGATCGAGTTTTATCACGCTGCTTTAACCGTCTATACTCTTGAGGATTTCCCCGAAAAATCCGCAATGACTCAAAACAACCTAGCCCTTGCCTACAGTAACAGAATCAACGGTTTGCGGGCGGATAATTTAGAGAGGGCGATCGAGTTTTATCACGCTGCTTTAACAGTCCTTACTCCTGATGATTTCCCCGAAGATTGGGCAATGAATCAAAACAACCTAGCTATTGCTTACAGTGACAGAATCAACGGTTCCCGGGCGGATAATTTAGAGAGGGCGATCGAGTTTTATCACGCTGCTTTAACAGTCCTTGCTACTGAGGATTTTCGCGAAAAATGGGCAGCAACTCAAAACAACCTAGCCCTTGCTTACAGTGATAGAATCGACGGTTCGCGGGCGGATAATTTAGAGAGGGCGATCGAGTTTTATCACGCTGCTTTAACAGTCCTTACTCCTGATGATTTCTACGAAAAATGGGCAACGACTCAAAACAACCTAGCCCTTGCCTACAGTAACAGAATCAACGGTTCGCGGGCGGATAATCTGGAGAGGGCGATTGAGTTTTATCACGCTGCTTTAACTATCAGAACTCGCGAAGCTTTCCCGCAAGATTATACAGAAACTTTGTTTAATTTAGGTAATCTTTACCAAAACAACCAGCAATGGCAACTGGCTTACGATACATATACCCCAGCTATTGAAACAGTAGAATTTTTACGGGGCGAGATTGAATCTGGGGATGAAACCAAACAGAAATTAGCCGAAGAATATAACAGAATCTATAGTGGCATGGTAGAAATTTGCATCGAACTGCAACGCTACACCGAAGCAATAGAATACGTCGAACGCAGCAAAGCCCGCAACCTTGTAGAACTCTTTGCCAACCGTGACATCAAACCTAAAGGCAATATCCCCGAAACTGTTCTCAACGAATTGTCGCGCCTCAGTCGAGAAATTGAGGCCGAACAGCGACGACTGGAAATCGAACAGATAAACCGTAACAGTAATGGCGGCATATTGGGAGAACGCAGCCTCGAAATCGACGGCCTAACAACTAACCGCGATTCTACTCATCTCACCAAATTACGTAAACAACTCGATGAATTGATTGCTCGTGAAATTACACCGATCGATCCTGATTTTAGCCTAACCCAAAAAGTTAAGCCCATCCTCTACAAAGACATTCAAACTCTGACAGGTGAAAACACCGCTATTCTTGAGTGGTACATCGCAGGCGACAAATTTTTCACTTTCATCATCACCCCGCAAACGCCAACACCCATCATCTGGCAATCTTCAACAGCAAACTTTGAAGCCTTGGTAAATTGGGATGACGAGTATAGGAAAGACTACGAAGAGAGTAAACCACCAGAAAGAAAACCCCAATGGCAGGAAAAACTAGCCTCTCGCCTCCAAAACCTAGCTGAGATTTTGCAGCTAGATCGGATTTTAGAGAATATTCCGAAACAGTGCGATCGACTAATTTTAATTCCCCATCGTTTCTTGCATCTTTTCCCTCTTCATGCGTTGCCAATCTCTCACGAAAGGGATGTTGAACGTGGATGCACCGATGAACAGAATTCGGCTATTACTGTATCCCTATCCAAATCAGAGTTATGCTTTCTCGACTTATTCCCAGGTGGAGTCAGCTATGCCCCCAGTTGCCAACTGCTGCAACAGGCGAAACAGCGACAACGCCCCAATTTCTCTCACCTATTTGCGATTGCTAATCCTACCAAAGATCGCTATTTACTTGAACTTCAAGCCGCGAATATCTGCGAGAAATTCAAATCTAATGATTTCTTGGCAAAAGATGATGCTAATAAGAATGCAATTCTCAACGGGAAACTCAGCTTTGCCAACTGCGCTCATTTCGGTTGTCACGCCAAGTTTGAGCCTGACTCCCCTTTGAAATCATCCCTGGTATTCGCAAATAAAGAACGTTTGACACTGTTGGAAATCTTGAATCTTGACCTAAATTAATGTCGTCTTGTCACCCTCTCCGCCTGCGAAACTGGATTGACAAAATCCAAAACTAGCGATGAATATATTGGCTTACCTTTTGGCTTTCTCTTGGCTGGTAGCCCTAGTATAGTCAGCACGCTTTGGGAAGTGGATCAAGTCACCAGCACTTTATTACTAATGCGGTTCTATGAAAACCTAGAAAGTATGTCAACGGTTACTGCTCTCAATGAGGCACAGCAATGGCTGCGTAATATGACCTCAGAGGGGCTGGAAGTCTTATTAAAAGACCTCAAACCCCAAATCGACGAAATTTTCGATCGACTACCCCTAAAGGAACGCACACGCTATGTTAATGCTCCTCTGAAGGGCGCACAGAACCGCAAGCCATTTCCCTTTGTTGAACCTCATTATTGGTCTGGCTTCATTGCGATCGGTGTTTAGCACTCCTTACAAAACTCATCCAGATTTTTCTCGTTTATGTAAAGAATTATTAATATTAATAATGCTGGAATACCAACATAAGGCATTAGCAAAGTCATTGCACCACCAAAACCCTGTTTTAATGATTCTCTAAAGGCTGAGGTACAAATATAAGGACGCAATTTTTGAGTTGACTTTTCTAACCAGCTAGGTTCATTCGGATCTTCCTCGCTCATATTGTCCGGTAATTCTCCTGACTCAATTGCTATAGTTTCGGCGGCATATTCTAAATCGCCTTCACACCCTTCGAGCACCTCAAGGCCTTTCAGAGCATCGGGATATTCTTGTAGTTGGGAGCGATATTGTTCAATTTGTGCTTGGGTAACAGTAGTCATGGGGATAATGGCGATCGATTAAATGAGTAATTATTATTTTGCCATAAAATGTATTTTTTGTGCACGCAAGTTTCCGTAGTTAAAGAGTATTTTGTATCGTGCGTCGCTGTCAGAAGTTCGATCGCATTTAAATATATCTGATAGCGACGCACCCGACGATACTCGCGCAAAACCACAGAAACCGGGTTTTTTCCGAAAGCTGGGAGTTGTCGCCAAGTCTGTCGCAAAAACCCGGTTTCTCGCCACCCACCCACAATCCAAAATCTAAGAAACCGGGTTTTTCCCGAAATCTAGGAGTTGTCACCAAGTCTGTCACAAAAACCCGGTTTCTCGCCACCACTTTTAGAATAACAACGGCTCAATTTTGGTCTGTACCTCCTCAATCACATCTTCAGATACAGATTCAACAAATCGAACACCGCGAACTTTCCAGTCTAGACACTTGATTTGATCTGCAAGAATAACTCCCTGAACTTTTAATCCAATTGGTAAAGCAACTTCAAAAGGATACCCTTTTTGTTGCTTGGTAATAGGCATAAATAAAGCTAAAGAACTTTTCTGATTATAAGCACGAGGCGACAGCACAAAAGCAGGTCTAAGTCCTTTTTGTTCGTGTCCTTTAGTGGGGTCAAAGTCTAAATAAACAATATCGCCTCGACTCGGAATGTAGGGATTTGATTGTGTCACCAAACTTCATTCCCCACAGCAACTCCACTGTCAATCTCAGTATGAAGATTTTCTGGGGTAATGGCCTCAATCAACTCCTCAAGCGAATACCGCCGACGAGTTATCGGCTCGATCGTCAGCCTACCATCTATCAAGACAAGCTGCACTTGGGAACCTTCCACTAAGTTAATCTCTTTAGCTAAATGCTGTGGAATCCTAACAGCAAGACTGTTTCCCCACTTTGCGATCGTCCCAACCATAGCCCAATCCTCTAGCTAGTGATATTATTCTGAGGACTTCACCCTTTTTTGAGGATGTATATACAGAGTGTCTACAGTATAGCAACTAAAATCCAAGAAACCGGGTTTTTTCCCGAATCTTCGCCTGTAACCAAATATTCTCGCAAAAACCCGGTTTCTGACTACCCACCCATCAAAAACAAAACAACCGCCAACAGTCAAAGCCATCAACAGTTGTTTCATATATTCAATGCGGATGGCGAGACTCGAACTCGCAAGGACATAATGCCACACGCACCTCAAGCGTGCGCGTATACCAATTCCGCCACATCCGCTTTTTCCGACAATCTCTGGGATTTTTTGCGTTACGAGTTAAAGATTCACAGGTTGAGGTTCCTGAAATTTAACTTGTGACTAGCCCTTTGAGACCACCGATTTAAAACCATAGCACAACTACCACCAAATTGTAAAATAAATTTTTATTAAGAATTTATGGGAAACCATTATCCAGAAGATACCGAAAGGGATTATTGTACAGAATATTGAGTGAATTAAGCAGCGAAGATGGGGTTCTCGAAAATTTTAATCGCTAATCGGGGGGAAATCGCCCTCCGCATACTACGCACCTGCGAGGAAATGGGGATTGCCACAGTCGCCGTTCATTCCACTGTAGATAAACACGCCCTACACGTTCAGTTGGCAGACGAAGCCGTTTGCATCGGCCCCCCCACCAGCAGCAAAAGCTATTTAAACATCCCCAACATCATCTCGGCCGCCCTGACGCGCAACGCCGCAGCGATTCACCCGGGCTATGGCTTCCTCGCGGAGAATGCCCGATTTGCGGAAATCTGTGCGGATCATCAAATTACTTTCATCGGCCCAAGTCCGGCTGCGATGCGGGCGATGGGCGACAAATCCACCGCCAAAGAAACCATGCAGCGGGTGAAAGTCCCCACAGTACCCGGTAGCGACGGATTGCTGGCGGACGATCGCGAAGCTCTAGCAATAGCCCGCGAGATCGGCTATCCTGTGATGATCAAAGCTACCGCCGGCGGTGGAGGCCGCGGTATGAGGCTAGTCCGAGAACCATCCGAACTCCCCAAACTCTTCTCAGCAGCCCAAGGCGAAGCCGATGCAGCCTTCGGCAATCCCGGAGTCTACCTCGAAAAATTCATCGAAAAACCGCGCCACATCGAAATTCAAATCCTCGCCGACAACTACGGTAATGTCATCCACCTCGGCGAAAGAGATTGTTCGATTCAGCGCCGACACCAGAAACTCCTGGAAGAAGCGCCCAGCCCCGCCCTCAGCCAGAAACTGCGAGATCAAATGGGTCACGCTGCGATTGCTGCGGCTAAATCCATCAACTACACGGGTGCTGGAACTGTTGAATTTTTGCTTGACAAATCGGGCAAGTTCTACTTCATGGAAATGAACACCCGGATTCAGGTCGAACATACCGTCACGGAGATGATTACAGGGCTCGACTTGATCGCGGAACAAATTCGGATCGCTCAAGGTGAAAAACTGCAAATCAAGCAAAACCAAGTGATTCTCAGCGGCCACGCCATTGAGTGCCGGATCAATGCTGAAGATCCCGATCGCAACTTCCGACCCCATCCCGGCAGAATCACCGGCTTTTTGCCTCCTGGCGGCCCTGGCGTGCGGATGGACTCTCACGTTTACACCGATTACGAAATACCGGCTTACTACGATTCATTAATTGGTAAATTGATAGTCTGGGGGCGCGATCGACCTTCAGCCATCCGGCGCATGAAACGGGCATTGCGGGAATGCGCGATTACCGGCGTCCCCACCACCCTCAGTTTCCACCAAAAAATCCTCGATAGCCCCGAATTTCTCAGCGGCGAAGTTTACACGAATTTCGTCGAACAGTTCATGAATCAAAATAGTCAGTAGGCAGTTGACTGTTAACTGTTAACTGTTAACTGTTGACTGTTGACTGTTGACTGTTAACTGTTGACTGTTGACTGTTGACTGTTGACTGTTAACTGTTAACTGTTAACTGTTGATCCATGCCCAATGCCCAATGCCCAATGCCCCATTCCCCATGCCCCATTCCCCATTCCCCATGCCCCATTCCCCATTCCTACATCATCATCGTCAAAATTCCTTGCTGGCCGAGCATCATTTCCCGGAGCAAGCTACAGATGCCCACCCAAATAATCGGTGTAATGTCCACTCCGCCGATCGGCGCTACAATTTTTCTGGTTAGGACTAAAAAAGGTTCAGTCGGCCAAGCAATCAGACTCAACGGCAGTTTGCTGAGGTTCACGCCGGGATACCAAGTCAGAACGATCCGAAAAATAAATAGCAAAGTCATCACCACTAGGACAGAGCCCAGAATCCAACTTGCAACGGTAATACCAGTCATGGGTCTTATCTCGAAAATCTTAAGTTTTGTTACGTCAGCCTTTCATAATTTTAACCGTTTCACAGGTGCGATCGAACACGATCGACAAAATTTTTCCGGCCTTATACCTTCGGATGGAAAGAGTTAGAGGGTTTGAGGGTGCGAGACTGAGAGTTTTCCAGGGTAAAAATATTGCTGGTAGCACCACATCCCTTGCAAAATCCATTGCCGAACTTCTCCCTGAGAACTGACTGCTGATAAAATTAATAAAAATCAAATTGTTGTAACAAAGGCTTTGAATTTATGACTCCTTCACTCGCTAACTTTTTGTACAGCCTGCTTGTGGGCATTTCGCTGGTAGTCATTCCAGCAACGATCGCCCTGATCTTTATCAGCCAAAAAGACAAAATCAAGCGCACCTAAAAAGTCTGCGGGTTTCAAGCGTCCGGCGCGCGAGTCAATTTTGGGATCGCACGATCGGGCATTTCCCCGCTTCCAAAACCTCGGCTACCAGCAACTGTGAAGGCAAAACCTTCGGTTGACGGCCAAGCTGAGGTTTTTTCCCGTTAAACTCATAACTATAAGGTGCGCTTCCCTGTTCTGAAAGCTTCACCGGATGCTGCCCTGTGAAACCACAGTCGGAATAACAGACTGACAGACTTAATGATAGAAGTAAAATCTAACTCGCTAACATAGGAAAGACATAGGAGATAGGCTAATGGTCAATTTAGGATTGAACTTGAGCAGCCTGTTAGGGATCATCCTAGCAGTAGCAGGGGCAGGACTGTACTTTCTGCGATCGTGGCGTCCCAAACTAGCCCGAGACCACGATATTTTTTTTGCAGCCGTGGGCTTGCTCTGTGGCGGTATTCTGTTATTTCAAGGATGGCGGCTTGACCCAATTCTGGCATTCGGTCAATTTCTGCTTGCAGGTTCCGCCATATTTTTTGCAGCCGAAAGCATCAAATTGCGGGGAGCGACCACAGCCCAAGCTAAAAGTCGATCGCAATACGTAGATGAAGAGCGACCAGTCAGCAACGCCTACGCTTACGACGGCTACGATAACGACTTCGACCAGATAGAACCAGAGGAAGACTACCCGCAGCGTCCCCGGATTAGAGGTAGTCAAGAAAGTCGTTCCTCGCGGGAAACCTACGACGATGAGCCCCGCCGCCGTCCTTCGTCGAATCGCAACGGTAGCGCGAACACATCTCGGGAGTCGATCGATCGCCCTCCCTCGCGCAAACGTCCGGCGCGCCCAGAAGCCCCGCCCGCCCAAGGCTCTGACAACTGGGACGTTTCAGACAACCCCGAAGAAAGACCGGCCCGCAGCAGCCGCAACCGCCCCCCAACTTCGGAAAACCGCAGTTCTGACGCGCCGCCGAGAACCAAAAAACCTCGGCCAGCGGAAGCATCGAGGTCTCGCCCCAGCAACCGTGACGTAGAAGCACCGCCATCGGACTACGTGGAATATCGCCCCGTAGAATACCCGGAAGACCAACCGGATAGTTCCCCCAATTTCGACAAATAGGCACAGATAAGTAGGTGGGTTAAACTAAACATTTCTCCCGCGAGCAAGACAAAAATTAAGTTGCGTTTATTGATGCCCATCTACTTATTCTCATATCTTAGAATGTTTAAATAACTATAAAATAAAATTTTAAAGACAGCTCAATCAATCGATTTTAGATTTTAGATTTTAGATTTTAGAGGCGACCCCACGGATAAATTCGAGGGCTTGAGGATTTTCGATTTTCGATTTGGGATTGATTCCATGGATAAATCACGTGGCGGGTACCATCAAGAAATTCTTGGTCAAGTAAAATAACCATAAAATTCCCAAAAAAAACTATTTAAATATATTTAATAGTATTCCTATAAAATAATCCTTATCAGGTTCGTAGTGAGGACTTTAGTCCTTCTTTATGCGGACTAAAGTCCTCACTACAAACCTGTTCTGATTTTTGCGGACTAAAGTCCTCACTACAAACCCCTTCGATCGCAGAAAATACAACCTCTGGAACTAACTCAAAGTACAATAGTCTAAAATCTAAACTCTAAAATCTAAAATCAGCAATATGCCCTTACTGGAAATAGGAGATCCGGCGCCTTGGTTTTCGATTGCTTCCAGCAATAACCCCTTATTTCATTTCTCGACGGTTGGCGGCCGGCGAGTCGTGCTGTTTTTCTTTGCTAGCGCAGCTTTTGAACAAATCCAAGTTATCCTCAAAAGCTTTCAAGAGCTTTCAGAAGAATTCAAGACTTTGCAAGTACCGCTGTTGGGAGTGAGCGTTGATGCAGCAGACAAAGAACAAAACAGAGTCACACTAATGGCTCCGTCATTCATCTTTTTCTGGGACTTCGACAAAAAAATCAGCCAGCAGTACGGTGTTTGCCAAGATGTAGAACAAAATGGAGTTGGGGGAGTTCACTATGCACCCCAAACTTTTATTCTCAACGAAAACCTTCAGATAATTAACATTTTACCGATGGGCGAACCGCACCAACACGCCCAGCAAGTATTGGATTTTATCAAAACTTTGCCCCCAATTGAGGAAGCCCGACCAGCGACTCGCCACACCCCGGTGTTGGTAATTCCTAACGTTTTGGACAGAGAATGTTGCCGCAGTTTGATCGATATATACAAAGCTGACGGCGGCACTCCCTCAGGTTTTATGAGGCAAATAGACGGGAAAACTGTTGGCATTCACGATGATAATTTCAAGAAACGTCGAGATTTATTTATTGAAAACCCGAATTTGCAGCGAAAATTGAGTGCGATTATTCTGCGTAGGGTGGTACCGGAAGTACAAAAAGCTTTCCAGTTTAAAATTACTCGGTTTGAACGGTATTTAATAGCTTGTTACGATGCCCAAAGTGGCGGTTATTTTCATCCACACCGCGACAATACGAGCAAAGGTACGGTGCACCGCAGGTTTGCGATGACTTTGAACTTGAATGTGGGGGAGTACACGGGGGGATTTTTGCGGTTTCCGGAGTACGCGCCGCACGGTTATAAAGGAGATTCTGGCACGGCGATTATTTTTTCGTGTTCTTTGCTGCACGAAGCGACGGCGATGATTAGCGGTGAGCGTTTTGCTTTGCTGTCTTTTTTCTACGGCGATGAGGATGCTTTGGTGCGGGACGCTAATTTTAAGTATATTGTCGATCGCTCGCCAGAAGATTCGAGAATTGCCGAAACTGCTGGCTTATCTTAGTTTTGCAACCAAACTCTGGCCCTATAAGTCGATCGATTTACCAAAAACTCAGCAGCAGGCTAAATCTTAAAGCAATCTCAAGCTTAAATTTATCAATAGCCCTCTCCAAGTCCTAAAATAATTACAGGCCATAGTTAGCAGTTGACCCGAACACCTAACTACTAGCTGCCGATCGTTAAAAAATACTAATTCACGCTCATGAATTTCAAACTTCTAAGTTTAGCGGTATCAGGAATTTTCATAGTTGGGGTTGCAGCCAGGGCTGCTGCGGTTGTTAAGGTGCCCCCCCGACAGCAGGAGGCAAATTTAGCGGAATTTAACTCTGTGCGTTTCCCAGGCGCGATCGCCCAAAATGCCGAAGAACAAACGAATATTCGGGTATACGAAAAAGCCAGTCCGGCGGTTGTTACCGTCGATACAGCTAAATCTAACGGTAGCGGCACAATTATCAGCCCCGACGGCATGGTGTTAACCAACGCCCACGTTGTTTCTGCCGGCGGTACCGTAAATATAATTTTGTCAGACGGCAGAAAACTGGTCGCCGATGTCGTTGGATTCGGCGAAGAAGGTTTAGACTTAGCCGTGGTGAAGATTCGCGGTCAAACCAATTTGCCGACAATTCCTTTAGCCCGTGCCGGTTCGGTGAAAGTCGGACAACAAGCATTTGCGATCGGCAATCCTTTCGGTCGATTTCAAGGTACTTTTACAGTCGGAATCGTCAGCCGCATCGACGCAGCCCGTGGCTTAATTCAAACTGACGCGGCCATCAATCCCGGTAATTCCGGCGGCCCGCTGCTTAATAGTTCTGGAGAATTAATTGGCGTCAATACTTCTATTTTTACTCGCGGCCAGGGCGGAGGCAATATCGGTATCGGTTTTGCAATTGTCATAGACAAAGTGCCAGCTTTCTTGAGTGCGGTGCGAGAAGGGCGAGCTCCCCGCGTTGCTCAAAGGCGATCGCCATTTGGCAGCAAATCACCTCAAAAAGTTGCGTTAAACGGGCCCGCCGTCACAGGCAAACTTACCGACAAGTCTAGCATTCTGCCCGCAGACAACAGCTTTTTTGACCTCTACTCCTTTGAGGGAAAAGCGGGACAGCAAATCACAATAGAAATGAAAAGTCAAGAGATTGACCCTTATTTAATTTTGCTCGGCCCCAACGAGCGCGAAATCGCGCAAGACAATGACGGAGCAGGCAGTAAAAACGCCAGAATTACAGTCAGGCTGCCAGCAGATGGCACTTACACGTTGCTGGCAAATTCCAACGAAGCTAGGCAGTTGGGGGCTTATACGTTAGAACTCAAAGCGAGTGCTCCTAGCGCACCTTCTCGGGCGATTTTGCAAGAAGAAGGCGCTTTAGTCGCAGGTGGCCCGGTATTGCCTTCTGATAACAGTCTGTATCGCGAGTATACTTTTGAAGGTCGATCGGGTCAGTCTGTCAGCATTTCCCTGGAAAGTACAGATTTCGATCCCTATGTGGCTATCTTTGACCCTAACGGCAAATTAGTGGCAGAAAATGACGATGCGAGCGATTCGAGCAAAAATGCGTTTCTGAGCGTTACTTTGCCAGCTACGGGTCGCTACCGCGTGATTGTCAATGCTTATGATGCTTCGGGTCGGGGTCGTTACAATCTAACTATCCGCTAAAAGTTGGTAATTGGTAATTGGTGATTAGTGATTGGCAGTTAAAACGTTCTTCATTCTCATAACTAACAACTAACAACTGACTATTGACAACTGCCAACTGTCAACTGTCAACTGTCAACTGTCAACTGTCAACTGACTATCGAGGTAATTCATGGGTCAAATTAGATTTTGGGCGATCGCGCCAATTGCTCTACTAGCTATTTTTTCTGGGAAACCGACTCTCTCGGTACCAGTGTCAAATCCAGGTGAAGTTACTAACAGCAGTTCCCCGATCGTTTCAGCAGAATTTCCTCAAAATTCACATAATGCGAGTCAAGCGGGCAAGGCTGTTTTAGCTCAAGCAAGCCCCAGCCCGTCGCCTTCTGGGCTGCCAACTCCAAAGGCCTCGCCAACTCAGACCCCAACTGTACAACCTTCGCCAAGTCCTGATGGGCGATCGTCAAAAATCATTTTAGAGCAAAAGGGAGAACTCACAACTTCTAAGTCTTCGGTACTGCCCTCGGACAGCAGTTTGTACGATGAGTACACCTTTGAAGGCACTCAGGGTCAGAAAGTGGTTGTCAATGTAGAAAGTAGCGAGTTTGATACTTATCTGGCTGTTCTCAACTCCCAGGGCGAGCTACTGGGAGAAAATGATGATGTCACGCAGCAAAATTCCAATTCTGAGCTAACTCTTACCTTGTCTGCGAGCGGCCGCTACCGCGTAGTTGTCAATGCTTACGATCCACCTCCAAAAGGTAAAGGTAAGTACAGTTTGATTATCCGTGAAGTGACTGGAAATTAATTGGCTCTAAATCCAGTATCTATTTCTATTACTTAACTCAATTTCCAGGTTTTACAAGCAGGAATGTAGGTTGAAAATGGATGATTATCTATTTTTTTACCTGTTTTTCAGGGAGAGGATGTATATCATGTCGGGCAAATTACCGGGTGCATCTCAGGTTTTGCAAATATGTGTGTAGGGGCGAAGCATGACCGCAGTAAATATGAGATTATAACTAATAACTTATATGCGGTCATGCTTCGCCCTCTTGAAAAGTGATATAGCGGTTCTCAGAGAGATGAGGTACGTTGTTGGGCTTCAGCCCTCTTAGTTGAACTGATTATATAAGCTGTCAGTCATACCTCATCTTTTTGAGAAAGGCTATATGCACCCAAATTACCCTAATAAAGCTGTTTGATTGTTCGGACTTCAGTCCTCGGATCATGAGGACTTGAAGTCCAAACGATCGAACCAATTTTACAGTGTTGTTGGAGCGGAAATGATATTACGCATCAGTAGCTATCCACCGAGTTATACTGAATTTAACGCAAGCCCAGCCAGGTAAAAAAATCCTGGCGGGTGAAGAATTCTAGCAGCAAAAGTCCCACGAATCCCACCATTGCAAATCGTCCGTTGATTTTTTCGGCGTAGGCATTCCAGCCAAAAGCAGGTTCTGCTGGTTGTGGGGTATTTGGAGTTGTCGGTTTTGGTGATGGAGGTGTTTTAGCAGTCATTTAAAAGTTTTGAGTTGTGAGTTTTGAGTCAGGATTTTTGGGAAGATTGCCGATCGCACAACTTGTAATTTACCCGAAATTGACCGCCGATCGCTAATCTGCCGACTTTTCTAAATTTTGCACCGATTCGATCAAATCTCGCACGGTTTCGGTACCTTCAGAAGGCTCAAAGGACAAGGGGAATTTGCCGCGGGCGAGCATTCTTAAACCCAACGGGCCCAGACTCAGCAAGCCTTGAACGTCGCGGAAATAGTTTCCTACTACTTCGATACCGAATTTGCGCTCGTCTATCCAGCCACCTTCTTTAACGAGATTAATTAAGACTTTGCGGTGGCGGATCGATCGACTGGCTTGGTCGTCTTTGCGATCGAGAATCTCCTGTTTAATCTTACCAATTTGATCCATCGGCGCCACTTCCATCGGACAAACCGAGTTGCAGTAGTAACAGCGGGTGCAGCCCCAGACGCCTGCGGTTCCTTCGTTGTACTTTTCCAGCCGATTTTCGGTTTCGCTGTCGCGGGAATCGGCGATCGTCCGGTAAGCTTTGGCGAGGGCGTGGGGGCCGACAAATTCCGGGTTGACTTCCCGAGCGTTGCACTCAGAATAGCACGCGCCGCAGAGGATACAGTTACCAGTTTGGTCGAGTTTCGATCGCTCTTCGGGAGTTTGCAGAAATTCGCGTTCGGGAATTGCTCGCGAGGCTGTGCTGACATAGGGTTCAACAGCTTCCAGGTTGTCCCAAAAACTGGTCATGTCAACCACCAAATCTTTAATTACCGGCATATTTCCCATGGGGGCGACGGTAATTTCTGGGATGAAATCGCCAGGCTGTTGTGCTGAACTCGAATGGGCTATTTTTTGCAATCTCGCAAGTTCGCTACCGACATTTTCTTTGCAAGCTAAAGCCGAGCGCCCGTTAATTCGCATCGAACAACTGCCGCAAATTGTATTGCGGCAATTTTTGCGATAAGCTAAAGTGCCGTCTTGTTCCCACTTGATGCTGTTGAGGCAGTCTAGGATGGTATTGCTTTCATCCACGTCTAGGGTGTAAGTGTGAACGCGGGGAGCCTCGTTTTGATTTTGGCGGACTACGTTAAAGCGGACTTGCATATTTTGAGTAAAGAATTTAGTTTCTATTTTAAGCTAGATTTTCTGGCGATATAAAAAGACATTTATTTTTTAACAACTAGCTAAAGCGTGAGATTTAAGCAGCTTGATTATTGTTTGAGAAACGGCAATAATCCTTAAGTTATAAATCATCAATCGCAACTGTTTTCAGCGGATTTTTTAGCTGATAATTGGATAAACAAGTGATCGATCGGTGCAGTTCGCGAAGGAGGAGGTGCCTGATGTCCAGCTTGTTTGTTTTAACTTTCATGTTTTCAACGCCAGCATTTTGTCTGGGTTTAGTAAATCCTCAATGGGTGGGACTGGCAACTCGCAAGCTATCTGTGGCTGTTTACGGCGTTTTGATGGTCGCTTCCTTTGTATCGGTTGGCTTGGCAGCACCTAAGCCGCCGCAGCCTGTTTCCTCGCTGCTGACCTCGATAGAATGGCAAGAATCTAGGTTCAACAGTTGACAGTTGACAGTTTGAGAGCGACCTCTACCCTTAAGTCCGAGGATTGGACTAATGAATAGTCTAATTTTAATTTCTCCCGAGCAGGCGGGCGGGCTTTCAACCAATTCTTTCTGGTAATCACATCTTGGCGATGAAGGAGGGGGTGCTGCCAGCAAACCTGGCTCTAAGGGCACAGTTACGAGCAATTTTACCTGTTAGAGGTAGCTCCGGGCGATCGGCTCGATCAAGATAAAGACTCGATCGAAAATCGAAACGTTGTGTTAGATTTGCACGCGCTAACAGCCTCGGTTAATGATTTAGCTGTTTTGGGCGATCGTACTGATTTGAACAGGGACGATCGATCGGCTAATATGATTTAATTGTTGAGCTTGCGGTGCGAGTCCATCTATGACTTACAGCTTGAGAATTGTAGATTTGCCGAGTAGCGAACGGCCGCGGGAAAGGCTGATGGCCGGCGGCCCGAAAAGTTTGGCGACTGCGGAATTGATTGCTATTCTACTGGGTACCGGTCAGGGCCCCGGCAAACTTTCGGCTGTCGGACTCGGACAGTATATTTTAAATCAGTTGAGCTTGCATTCCCGTGACCCTCTGGGTGTACTGCGGAGCATTAGCGTGCAGGAGTTGACGCAGATTCACGGGATCGGCCCAGCCAAGGCTACTTCGATTTTGGCTGCGGTGGAGTTGGGGAAACGGGTGTTTCAGTCGCGGCCGCCGGACATGGCCGTGGTGGACTCTCCACAAGCTGCTGCGGATGCTCTGAGTCAGGATTTGATGTGGCAGTCTCAGGAACGTTTTGCTGTGGTGCTGCTGGATGTGAAAAATCGGCTGCTGGGTACTCAAGTAATTACGATCGGCACAGCTACCGAAACTTTAGCTCATCCCAGGGATATTTTTAGGGAAGTGATCCGCCTTGGGGCAACGCGGGCGATTATCTCGCACAATCACCCCTCGGGGAATGTCGAGCCGAGCCCGGAAGACATTGCTTTGACACGGCAGTTGCTTGCTGGAGCGCAGTTTTTGTCGATTCCGCTGCTGGATCACTTGATTTTGGGAAATGGCGATTTTCGGAGCTTGCGACAGACTACGACGCTTTGGGAGGAGTATCCCCAGGGCGATTGAACTATTATACTTAACTAACTCGATTGCTATCATTAGTTATTTGTATCTTTCGGCTGTTCGAGGGCTGAATCAGCCGTCACAGCAGAAGTTTTGTGGGGGCTGGAGTCTACGGTTACATAGTGTTTGAGGTTAATGTCGCTGCTGATACTTAGTTGCGATCGCAACTCGGTTAATCTAGTAAAGGTAGGCTGAAGAGGTCGCTAATTCGATTTTTTTTCAGCATACTAAACGTATACTGAACCAGCACCTAGATACTCAATTCTTAAGAAATTATGAAATTGGGTGTAAAATATACGGCGTGGTGATAGGAGAAAAACTGTGTTTCTGAGACTTGCAGAACAACACCGTAAATTCGTCCAAGATTTGGTCATGAACCTCCAGGCTTTGGCGATCGTGCTAGAGCGTCGGGGTTATTTGGCATCCTGCTACACTTGCGGGGGTCAGATGAACAGTGCCTCATTTATGGTCAGTTTGACGGACAACCATCTGATTCGATTTTTAGTGTCAGATTACGGTATCACATGGACTGAGATGCGGGACGATCGCGAACTGATGAAACTAGAAGGTGCAGAGGCAATTAGTCAGTTACAAGAACTGGCAAATCTCGTAAAGTACCAAATCCAACCTTCGGAAGCTACTTTGGCGACGGCGCAGCGAGTTTAGCAGTTGCACGGTTCTGAGGAAAGCGGCAGCGAAAGTCGGTGTTTGCCACCTGCAACCAAATCCCCAACGAGTTAGTTGAGAGGAACAGGTTGCACAGCAATGGCAGCTCAATAGACAAGGGTAATTTCAGGGTGCTTTCAGACACTCATTTTAGCCGTCAGTCGATCGAAGTCTGCCAGGGCCGACAGCAGTCATGCTATATGACGCGATATCAATGGTGCTTTTAACATTCAGTTAAAAGCTTTGACAGATACCGCAACATCTGACGTGAAAGTTTCATTTCAGATTGTGCCACAGACAGAAAACTCCGGCATCAGCCCGATTTTTCTAGGTTAAAGGTATCTGCATAACTTTATGCAAAAAGTGTCTAACTTGGAACCTCTAGTTTTTTGGCAGCAGTTGATTCTGTCTTAAGAGCGATTTGCCAAAAGTAAAACTGCTAATGCTCGTCGCCTGCGATGTTAATTTCTCACTTTGACATTCAAAAGTCAAGGCATTGAAATTAACTATGAGCAGGCAGGTAAAATTTAACATCCAGAGTGAGGATGAGGCTGTGAAGATTGGGCGAAAAGCCGCCCCAGGGTGGATATGCGGACGAATTGCGTTTATTTTTGCTTTTCGATTTAGCTGATAAGGTTGGTTAACAGCTCACAATTAACTTAAAACAGCATCACTGCTGTAAAAAATCTCACAGCCGGCTTTAGCCGGCTAAGTTTTGTGTAACTTTAAGCTTCTGCGTCATGTTTGACCGTTGTAGCCGCGGAAGTTATCACTCATCATTAGGTCAACTGTCAACTGGCAACTGGCAACTGTCAACTGTTTTTTGAAGTGCGCGATCGCAGTTGCTACTAATATTTTATAATATATTAATATTTTCTCCCAAAATATTTATCCCCAAGGTTGGAGTCAGAATCAAATGGTAAATTTAAGCGAACTTCTAGAACCCATCGCCAGCCAATTTCGCAGTCTCGGAATTCCCGAACCAATTACCCATTGGGGACATCCTGTAATGATGGGAATCGTGGTTGTGGCCATGGGTAGCTTCGTCGGATATACGGGATGGCAGGGACGTTTGGCCGCCGATAAGGATGTCGCGCTCAAAAGTCGAGCGGATCACCGCAAGCTAGCACCGTGGATGTTTCTGTTTCTAGCTTTGGGCTACACAGGCGGCTTGCTGTCGCTGGTAATGCAGCACAAGCCTGTTATGGAAAGCCCGCACTTTTGGACGGGTTCGGGAGTGCTGGTTTTGCTCGCTGTTGGTAGCTTGATTTCACTGACAGGTTTTGGAGGCAATAAGCTGGCACTGCGGGCGGTTCACGCTTATTTGGGCACAACTGCCCTGGCACTTATGGTGCTGCACGCGGCTTTCGGTTTAAAATTAGGTCTGTCTATTTAAGGTAGTACCAGTCTGTTCTCGTTCAGATGAGTTGCGTTCCCCCCTAACCTACCTAAAAAAAGGGGGGACAAGAGACGCAAAGTGTCTCTTGCACCAGGAGCAGGAATGGAGCGCTTAAAGTGAACTCCTACTGCCATTTTTTAGGAGAATTTAGGGGAAGGGAAACGAAGACTCAAACCGAAATATCTGGTTTTCAGCTTAAGCTGTGCGGTTTTGAAAAGTAAAAGAAAGTATATTTGCGATCGCAAAAATTGCTAATCTTAGTAACTACCAAGACAGTTAGGAAGTGATTAAATTGCGGTAACGATTGATTCTATTTATTTCATTCTGCCTGATGACTAATGACTAATAAGGTTCGATCGCGGGGGGACAGCAAAACATGACTAATGACTAATGACTGATGACTAATGACTGATGACTAATGACTAATAACGTTCGATCGCAAAAACAGCAAAACATGACTAATGACGGATGACTAATGACGGATGACTAATGACTAATGGGGTGCATCTGGTTTTTGAAGAGGGCGAAGCATGACCGCATATAAGTTATTAGTTATAATCTCCTATTTTCTGCGGTCATGCTTCGCCCCTACGGATATATTCGCCTTGCACCCGACTAATGACTAATGACAACTGACAACTGACAACTGACAACTGACTAATTCCATAGTTTCTAATTAATGAATCAAGCAACGGGTGTCATTTTCTGTATTGCCTACATTGTGGGATTGATTTCTACAGGAGTTTCTTGGGGTAGGTACGGGATATTTGCTTTAGGAATAGCGGTCGCAGTCGCCATGCCTAAATTGTTGTTAAAGTATACAAGGAACTCTTTCAAAACCACTAATAAAAGACGCAGCAGAACGAAAGAAAATGCTCTGGAGGAACCCTTAGAAACGAGGGAAAAATTGAGCTTGCTTGAGATGCTGCCGAGAGCAAAATGGGTGTGGGCTGTCGCGGGTTCGATCGCATTTTTGGCGAGCATTTATTTTGCAATTCGATCGCCCCAACCGGCAATGAATGACATCAGCAAACTGATTCCCGTTGGCGGAAACACTCAAGAAGTGGCGGTGACAGTTCGCGGTAGACTGGCTAGTACGCCCCGATTAACTCGATCGGGCCGATCGCAATTTTGGCTAGACACGGATGCAGTTAGCGAAATCAACGGCGGCGAAGGAGGAGTAGTCGTCAACCGCCCAGTATCCGGCAAACTCTACGTTACAGTGCCCCTGCTGCAAGCAACGGGCTTGTATGCCGACAATACGATCGCAGTTGTGGGATCATTGTACAAACCGCAGCCGCCGTCGAATCCAGGGGCTTTTGATTTTCAAGCATATTTAGCCGGACAAGGGGCTTTTGCAGGACTCAAAGGGCGTCAGATTGACTGGAAGAGAGAAAATGCGATCGCGGATGTCAATCGACTTAACACCAAAACGGGTGCTTTCTGGGAGTCAACCGGGATGCAGCCGTCGCCAATTCAAACGATGCGGATGCGGATTGTGCGATCGCAAGTATCACAGTTGAGTGTTCCCGAAGGGCCGTTGATCAGTGCGATCGCCCTGGGCAAACAAGCAGTTGATTTACCCTACACCATCCGCGACTCTTTTGTGCAGGCTGGATTAGCCCACGCGATCGCAGCTTCGGGTACTCAAGTTTCGATGGTTTTGGGTTTAGTTTTAGCTTTAACCAGGCGCTTTTCCAAACAATTACAATTTGGTTTTGGCGTCAGTGCTTTATTTTTGCTCGTGGGATTAACAGGCTTTGAAGCTTCAATCTGCCGCGCCGCCTTGATGGGATTTGGTACACTATTTGCTTTGGTACTAAGTCGCGAAGTTAAGCCGTTGGGATTGCTGTTAATCGCTGCTACTATTTTACTGCTAGTTAACCCTTTGTGGATTTGGGATTTAGGTTTTCAACTGAGTTTTTTGGCAACTCTGGGATTAGTGGTGACAGCGCCGCCGCTGATGGCAAAGTTCGACTGGATGCCACCTGCGATCGCTTCAATTCTGGTGGTTCCCATCGCCGCTTCAGTGTGGGTGCTGCCACTGCTACTTTACGTTTTTAGTGTGGTATCACCTTACAGCATTTTAGTCAATATTATTGCGGCTCCTTTACTGTGGATTTTGAGTATTGGCGGGATGGTTAGCGCTTTAGCTGGATTGATTTTTCCGCCGGCTGGGAGTGTGTTAGCCCAACTGCTTGACTATCCGGCAAAGGGGTTAATTGCGATCGCCGAATATTTCTCACAATTGCCCGGTAATTCAGTAGCTGTCGGCCAAGTATCGGTGTTTCAGCTAATCGCGCTTTACAGTTTAATCTGCTGGGTTTGGCTGGGGGGAAGTTCGGCAACGAGCAATGTGCGGGATGTAACGGATGTAACGGATAGAAGGAAAAAGTCCGAGGGAAAAGGGAAACAGGAAGATAGGAGAGGGAAACAGGAATTAGGAAAAGGCAAGAATCAAGGAAAGGGGAGAGGGAAGCAGGGGAAAAGCCGAGTTTTTGCGTTGCGGATTTCTTCGGCTTGGATTTTACCGCTGGCGCTGATGGCGGGAATTGGAGTCGTAGTTTTGCCAGCTTGGCACGTTCAATCATCTTTATTTCAAGTTACTTTGCTGGCGACATCTGGGGAACCAGTTTTGGTAATTCAAGATAAGGGAAAAGTGACGCTAATTAATACTGGTGATGAAAATACGGTGAGGTTTACGCTGTTACCTTTTTTGCAGCAGCAAGGAGTTAATTCTGTGAATTTTGCGATCGCCACTCACGGTCATTTAGGCTTGAGCGGCGGTTGGGGAAAATTATTACAACGCTTGCCAATTAAAACGTTTTATGATAATAACGCTCCCAAACAAATTAACCGCGGCAGCAATCAGGAATTTATAACGGCTGTGCAATCTCGCCAAGGCGTTTACTTTCCTTTAGAAACTGACAGCAAAATTGATCTGGGTTTGACGCGGTTGCAGTTCGTGGACGCGGAAATCCCGGTGGTAGAATTACTGGTGGGCGAGCGTACTTGGTTGCTTGTCGGTGACATGACACCGGAAGCGCAAAGTATGTTATCAAAGAGATTAGCAGCCACGGGAACATTGAAGCGGGTAGAAGTGCTGTGGTGGTCGGGAAAAACCCTGACAGCCGAGTTATTGAGCGCAGTTGGGCCGCAAGTGGCGATCGCATCTGCGGACGAAATCGACCCAGAAACCGCCGCCCAACTGCGCCAAAGCAAAACCCAGATTTTCTGGACAGGGCGCGACGGAGCTCTTCAGTGGACACCAGCAGGGGGATTTAAGACGACTCTGGAATCGGAAGAAAATCAAACTTCTTTTCTGTAAGGATTTACAATGTGGCGCACAGTGCGGTAAAATACTTTTAGCTCGCATCTCAAATCAATTGGAGAGGTGGCAGAGCGGTTGAATGCGGTAGACTCGAAATCTACTTTAGGGGTGACTCTAACGTGGGTTCAAATCCCACCCTCTCCGTTTTTCAGGACTTCTGGCGTAAGATATGCAAAGTACATCAAGATAAACTTGCATATCTTACGCCATATTTTAGTGAAGATTTAGAAAAAGCCAATAATTCCTCCACCTCGCTGCTGTTAGGAGTTTGTGTGACAACTCATTTGAGAGACTTGACAATTTGCTTTTGTTACAATGATAGAAAATTTGACACAATTCTTAAACTTCAAACCGCGCATCTTATTTATGTACGGAAAGAGCGATCGCCCAACTGCTGTTTTGAGCCACATATACAGTATTGTGGAAGAATTCTATCATGTCCGAAAAGAACGCTCCCAATAAAGTTGGTTCGTAGTGAGGACTTTAGTCCTCGGATGATGCGGACTAAAGTCCTCACTACAAACACGTTTTATTACGGTAATACAACAGGCATGAGATGAGTTATTGAAGCCAACCTAGGCGAATATGACTTTTATGAACTTAACAATATGATTTTTATGAGTCCATCCAATGACTTTATGAATTGACTTTAAAAAAGCTTTTATTCATAATCATCATATGAACCTAGGACAGGAAGAAACCCATGTCGCCAAAGCCTAGCAGCTAATACTGCACTCGTCCAGCTAAATCAAATATATGTAGATATTTCTACAGGTTGCAACCAGGAGTATTTTCTGGTAAGTAACAGATTTATTAGACTGTGCCAGGAAATGCTGACATAAATCAAAGTATCTAAACAAAATCTAGTGCAGGAGAACTAATTATGTATCAACAACCTCAAAAAAGGAAAGGCCCGCCCCCAATTGTTTTTATTGCATTTCCTTTGATTGCCTGGGGTGCATTCACATTTATTCCACAGATATTAAAGGGCGGAATTTTACCTAGATCAGTTTCTGGCAACAGTCGTCTCAGTTTGGGAGATAAGATATTGATGCAATCGCAAAAAACAGCAGGAAAACAAGCAGGTGTCAAAGCTTTTGCTGAGGGTAATTACAAAGAAGCTGTTAAAAACTTTCGGGAATCGCTGCAACAAAATCGCAACGATCCAGAGACTCTAATTTATTTAAATAATGCCAAAGTCAATAATGATAATTCTCTGCAAATAGCCGTCAGCGTTCCGATTGGCACTAACCCGAATGTAGCGCAAGAAATGCTCCGAGGAGTTGCCCAAGCTCAAGAGGAAGTTAATGCTGGGGGAGGGATTAATGGTGCGGGTTTGCAAGTTTTGATTGCGAACGATGACAACAGTCCAGATTTTGCCAAAGAAGTTGCAACCGAATTCGTAAAGGATCCGAAAATTTTAGCAGTCGTCGGACACAATGCTAGCAATGCTTCTCTAGCTGCTGCTCCCACCTATCAAGAAAAAAAACTGGTGATGGTTACACCAACTAGCTTTGCTAACAATTTATCAGCTTTCGGTAGCTATATTTTTCGGACAGTCCCCGCGATTCAATCGATGGCGGCTCCTTTAGCAGAATATATGGTTAAAAAAGCTGGCAAAACTAATGTTGCTATCTGTTATGATTCTCAAGCTCCTGATAACGTATCGTTTAAGGATGAATTTGTTTCGTCGTTTTCGGCTTTGGGTGGCAAGGTAGTGCCTACGGTTTGTGACTTTTCAACGCCAACTTTTAATTCGAGTGCTAGCATTGCTGATGCTGTTAGCAAAGGTGCACAAGCGTTAATGCTAGCACCTCATATCGATCGCATCGATCGCGCGATCGACCTAGCTCGCCTCAATACTGGCAAATTAGCGCTCTACGGCAGCACGACACTGTACACGTTTCAAACGGTAAAAGAGGGGAACAAAGACGTTGACGGGCTTGTTTTGTCCGTTCCGTGGCATCCTGACACTAATCCGAACAACCCATTTTCTAAGAATGCGATTCAAAAGTGGGGAGGTGCCGTGAATTGGCGAACCGCCACGAGTTTTGATGCGACTAAAGCTATTATCAGCGGTTTGCAGCGCAGCAATACGCGAGAAGGATTGCAACAAGCACTTAGGGCTCCGAATTTCGTTACCTCTGGTGCGAGTGAGGATGTGAGGTTTTTGCCAACGGGCGATCGATGGAACAAAGCGATTTTAGTACAGGTTCAACGCCAAGGCAACGATTACAGGTTTGTGACGCTCCCGTGATTGGGTGACACAAGAGCGAGTCAGGCACAAATTGAACTCTTTCCCTTCTTTTCTCAACCTTCGCGTCTTTGCGGTTTGTTAGTCTGCGTAGGGTGTGTCGCCATTAAAAATCATGCAGCATTCAATCAACTTTTTTAGCGGCGACTCACCTTATAATATTTATAAAAAAGCTTGCTACAACAAAAATCTTGGGACAGGTGCGTCGCGATGAGATTGTCCCTCTTTTTTGATTATTGTCGATGGCGACGCACCCTACAGCTACTAATGATTAATGTCTAACTGCTATTGCAACTTAACAGCAGCCCGCTGAATCGGCAAAACTTCATCTAATGTCAATTCGCGATCGGCTGTTAGGTGACTGGAACAGCAAATCGTGCTGAAATAAAGAGGACGACCGACAACTTGAGAAAAATGCTGTTCCAAAAGTAACCGAGAAGTAATATCGCCCAACAGTTCAGAGATATCTTTTGTCAATTGTTCAGTATCGTCGCGGTGAGTAATTCTGAACCCAAAAGGCGTTTTGCCGATCGACTTTTTAATCTCCGCATCAAAAGCATCATCTTTACCAGCCACAAAAGCCGCAGACTGAGCTGTCAAAAATTGCCAAGCTTCTGGAAACATCTTGCGAATGTTTTCCAGAGGATTTCCGGTTTCGTAAACTAAAGTAGCAGTTTTGCAATCCATGAATCCGACCTCAGGTAGTTAGTAGTGTGTCTCGACTGTATTTCAAGTTTTGATATTGGTTATCATATTCATAATTGGCCACTAAATCAAGGGCTGTTCTGTCTTCTCTTCCTCTGCGCTCTCTGCGGCCTCTGCGGTTTAATCATTCAGAAACACTTGTGACGCATCAAAACCAAAGAAACCGGGTTTTTTTCCCAATCTGCACGCCATAACAAAGTATTCTCCCAAAAAACCCGGTTTCTGACTACCCGGCCCAATGCTCTGGGAAAGCCGATTTCCAATGCCCAATGCCCTGGGTAGGCTGATGCCCAATGCCCAATGCCCAATGCCCAATCAAAAAAAACTATCTTTTCCAATACCTGCGCCAGTGAAACAAATTCTCCCACAAATTCTGCATAAAAGTATTGCTGCGGAGACGCTGCGACTCCCAAACAGCAGCAGTTTGACCGTTAATTGCCGAAAAACTAGACCAAATATAAGGAAGTTCGGCGATCGCCTCAACCTTCATTCCGTGACGCACAGCAAAGGCGATCGCATGAATCAACTCCGCAGCTTGCGGGCAGACAATAGTCGCTCCCAAAATCTCCCCGTCACGCCGCCCGACAATCTTACAAAAACCCGTTGTCTCCCCGGACATTTGAGCTCTTTCAACATTCTTGAAATATTCCCTAGCCACAATCAGATCGTCTCCAAAACGGCGCCTTGCTTGCGCTTCTGTCAAGCCAACCCTCGCCAACTGCGGATCGGAAAAAATCGCCCAAGGAATCCCGCGATAATCTATTTGATACATCGGCAAAAACAAAGCATTTTTCACAGCAACCGCAGCTTCGCAATTGGCGATGTGAGGGAACGAATAACCGCCAGCAACATCGCCACAAGCGTAAATTCGAGAATTAGTTGTTTGCAGCTTTTCATTTAAAATCAACCCGCGATCGCTAAATTTAACCCTAGCAGCTTCCAGATTTAACCATGCAAAATTGTGTCCGCGGCCAGCGGCGAGAAAAATCTCCTCAGCTTCGATCGCCCTTGCCCCAGCTTGAATCCACTTTTTACCGTCAATCACCCTAGCTTGAGTCACCTCAGTCGCAGTCAGAATCCGCACTCCTTCAGCTTCCATTCCAGCTTGCACCAAACCAGCAGCCTCGCGGTCTTCTTTCGCCAAAATCTGCGAACTTTTCACCACCAAAGTCACAGCAACGCCCAGCCGAGAAAAAGTCTGAGCCACTTCAACACCGCTGGGATCTGCACCGATTACAGCCAAACTTTTCGGCAACTTTGGCAGTTTTGCCAATTCCCCGACTGTTTCGGAAGTAAAAAAGCCGACAGACGAAAGTCCTTCAATATTGGGAATTGCAGGTAGAGTTGGACAAGCTAGCAAATAACAGCGCGATCGCAATTTCCGATCGCCCGCAATCAAAGCCAAATTCGGTTTGGCAACAAACTCGCTGTTACCAAAAATAATATCAACCCCGCGAGCAGCTAAAACGCCGAGATCGTCAATTTCTGACAAATTAGAAACAACGCCGTCAGCCCATTTCTTAACCCCGTTAAACTGCAATGCGATCGGCATTTCGGAATTAGCCAGATCTGGGCGAAGTCCGAACTGTGGGTGGCTCATCTGGTGAGCAAAACGAGCAGCCTCTCTCAAAGTTTGGCTGTATTTCAAACCCAGGGCGATCGACTCTTTCCCCCCCGCCGGCAAATCTTGAGAATTACTGAGCGGTTCCACCAAAGCAACGCGAGCCGGGAAATTAGTTGCAGTCAAAGCAGCATAACGTCCGGCCGCAGTTCCACCAATAATCACTAAATCATAATCAAGCATAAATAAATTTGTCAGATAAGACGGCGGTTGAAACCGCTCCTATACAAACGATGTCCGCCTCCGCGGACTCAAGAAAACAACGTAA